>CAXUBN010000004.1:0-36708 GCA_964249255.1 uncultured Acetobacteraceae bacterium
CCGAACGCGTCGAGACCGTCCGCGACACCCTGCGCAAGGAAGAGGTCGAGATCGACGGGCCCACGACGACCGGAACCACAACGCCGAGCGGCCGCCTCCCGGGTGTCTGACCTCGACTGATTGCCCCTCAACTGACCGCCAGGGGCGTCGCATCCATGACGACGCCCCTGATTTTCGTCCAGTTGGAACAGATTCTGCGGCAGACCTGTTGCCTTACGCGAGACGTGAATAACCCGATAGCCGTAGGCTGCGCAGCCAATACCGCTCCACGCTGTGGTCCTGAGAACTGTGCATGAGTTAGGCCGCCGAAGGCTATGTTGATGACTAGCTGCACGGCAACTTGACTACTGCAGCGTCGCTGCCGTCCGGCCCGACGCGGTTATCCTCCCCGGCCAGGAGGTAGAGTGGATAGGTTGTGTCCTCCTTGCGTCCATGAACGATGCTACGCCAGAGGCGATCCTGCTCGTCAATGCATGCGTCGTTCAGCCGGCTCGGCGGTAGGAGTGGCTTGATCCGCTGCGGCGAGCCAAAGGTATTCGATGGGCTGAACCGACGCAGACCATCCTCAAGGCCTCATAGGATACCGTCCTCGTCCGTTGGGACCACTAGGCATAGCCATGCCGGCACCGGTCAGCTTAGCTGCTCGTGGTTGTCCGATCCGAACCACGGGCAGTTCAACCGGCGGCCCCAGGATGTCGACGAGTAACGGCGATCGATAGCATTTCGACTATGCCGGTCAGTCGCCGAGCTTGGCCTTCAGGTTTTAGATCCAGTGGGTTTGGGAAACGCAGTGGCGGTTCACCTGTTGCATGGGCAGCCGACGCGGTCCGCCTAGGTTGGCACGCTCACATCCATATTCCTGGGGTCATGCATGACCGAACCGTCGCCCGCCAATCCGACCGCCGCGATCCTGGTCATCGGCAACGAGATCCTGTCCGGCCGGACGCAGGACGCCAACGTGCAGTTCATCGCGCAGCGGCTGGCGGGGCTGGGCATCTCGCTGCGCGAGGTGCGGGTGATTCCAGACATTGCGGACACCATCGTCGGCACCGTGAACGCGCTGCGGGCGGCTTATGACCACGTGTTCACCACGGGGGGCATCGGACCCACCCACGACGACATCACCAGCCCCTGCATCGCCGACGCCTTTGGGGTGCCGTGGGAGCCGCACGAACCGACGATGCGGGCCATGGCGCTGCTGTACGCGGAAGGCGAGTTCAATGCGGCGCGGCAGCGCATGGCGACGTTGCCGCGGGGCGCCATCCCGATCGAGAACAGCATCTCGGCCGCCCCCGGCTTCTCGATCGGCAACGTGCACGTGATGGCCGGCGTGCCGCGGATCATGCGCGCCATGTTCGAGGCGCTGAAACCGCGGCTCGGGTCCTACCGCCCGGTACAGTCGGCCGCATTGCACGTCGAGGGGCTGCACGAGGGTACCTTGGCCGCCGGGCTGGAGCGGATCCAAGTACGGTTCCCGAACCTGGACATCGGTTCCTACCCGTTCGAGCGTCTGGATGAGCGCAGCGGCGTGACGCTGGTTGCCAAGGGCACCGACCACGACGCGGTTGCCGCCGCCCATGAGGCCATCGCAAGCCTGGTCACCGAGCTGGGCCGGGTAGCGGTGGAGGGCGAACCACCGGCCTAGCGCGGGTGCGGCCGGGCTAATGCACCAGGGTCGGTACCATCTCATGCTGCCGGATGGCGGCGACGGCTACGTCACGGTCCTCGGCCAGGGCCATCGGCGTGCCGTCCGCCGCATGGATCGAGAAGGCAGCGCTGCCGTCCACCATCACCGCCTTGATGTAAGCCAACTGGCTGACGCCGAGGGCCGCCAGCTCGGAAGGCGTCAGCTGACGAATATCGGGGATGGCGGTGTCGCCGGGAAAGCGGGGCGTCGAACTGTCGCGCATGATGCGGTCCTTTGAGCTGGAGGCGCCGTCCCGGTCCGGCGACTGGGCCTCCTCACGATGGGCTGATGTGGTTAAGGGCGGGTTTCGACCGCGGTGAGGACGGTGGCTCAGTCCTCGCCAGTGGCTGCAGCTCGGATTACCCGCGGCGGCCGCGCCTGCACGACCTCGCCGCCGGGCCGGGCTCCGTCACCGGCACGTTCCGGTCCCTTCGCGATCTCGATCCGCTTGACGCGCACCTCCGGCTGTGGCCGCGCCAGATCGATGTGAAGCAACCCGCTGTCCAACCAGGCGCCGGTGATGTCGATCCCCTCAGCGAGCACGAAGGCCCGCTGAAACTGCCGCGCGGCGATACCCCGATGCAGGAACACGCGTCCCTGCGTGTCGTCGGTCTGCCGGCCCCGGATCACCAGCTGATTGTCTTCCTGTGTGATCTGAAGGTCGTCCATCGAGAAGCCGGCGACCGCCAGCGAGATGCGCAGGCCGGATGGCCCGGTCTGCTCGATGTTGTAGGGCGGATAGCCGTCCGAGGAGGTCTTGGCCGCCCGCTCGAGCATCTGTTCGAGATGATCGAAGCCGAGGAACATCGGGGATGCGAACAACCGTCCTGACATGACGGGCCTCCTCCTTGGAGCGAGACGGATGCCGGAACCCGAAGCGCCCCGGCGCCATGCGATATGGCGTCCGGGAGCCATCCCTGCAAGCCAGTCCAGGGGTGGCGCTCCGGATGGTGCGACCCCCGTGCGGCCCCTGGCGCGGCGTCGCGTCGCTCGCTACATCGCGCGCATGAGCGAATCCGACCCGCCGGAGCCGATGGACATCCTGGTGGCCCCGCACCCGTCGTTGCGCCGCCGCGCCCGACCGGTGCGTCCGGAGGACCGTCCGCTGCTGCGCACGCTGCTGCCGCGCCTGTACGAGAGCATGTATCGGGCGCCCGGGATCGGGCTGGCGGCGCCGCAGGTGGGACTCGACCTGCGCCTCGCGGTCGTCGACCTGATGAGGAACGACGTCCCCGCGCCGATCACCCTGATCAACCCGGAGATCGTCCACGCCAGCGACCAGCTGGCGGCGCGCGAGGAAGGGTGCCTGTCGCTACCCGGGCAGTATGCGGAGGTGGTGCGGCCGGAAGGCGTGCGGGTGCGATTCACCGACCTGGACGGCCAGCCCCACGAGCTTGACGCCGACGGGTTGCTGGCGACCTGCCTGCAGCACGAGATCGACCACCTCGACGGCGTGCTGTTCGTGGATCACCTGTCGACCATCAAGCGCAACATGATCCTGCGCCGGCTGGCCAAGGAGCAGCGCCAACGGGCGGACCAGAAACCGGGTTTCGGCAGCCGCTGATGCGCCTGGCCTTCATGGGTACGCCGCCGTTCGCGGTGCCGGCACTGCTGGCGCTGCACGGGGCCGGCCACGAGATCGCCTGCGTCTACACCCAGCAGCCGCGCCCGGCCGGCCGCGGCCAGCGCCTGCGTCCATCGGCGGTGCAGGACGCGGCGGAGCGGCTCGGATTACCGGTGCGCGCGCCGACGCGGCTGCGGCACGACCCGGACGCGGACGCGGCCTTCCTGGCGCTTGGGCTGGACGCGGCGGTGGTGGCCGCCTACGGGCTGATCCTGCCGCAGGCGATGCTGGACGGGCCGCGGCTGGGCTGCCTCAACATCCATGCGAGCCTGCTGCCGCGCTGGCGCGGCGCCGGCCCGATCCAGGCCGCGATCCTGGCCGGCGACCCGATGACGGGCATCACCATCATGCAGATGGAGGCCGGCCTCGACACCGGCCCGACCCTAGGCCGCGGCGTGGTGCCGATCGGGCCGCGCGACGATGCCGGCACGTTGACGGAACGGCTGGCGGAGATGGGTGCCGCCCTGATCGTGGAGGCCTTGGACCATCGCGTCGAGCCGGTCGCGCAGGACGATGCCCTTGCCTGCACCGCGCCGATGCTGAGCCGTGCCGACGGCCGCCTCGACTGGCGACAGGACTCGTGCGCGATCGATCGTCGGGTGCGGGCGATGCACCCGTGGCCGGGCGCCTTCGCCACGCTGGGCTCCGCACCGGACGGCGTCGTGCTGAAGCTGGTCGAGGTGACGCCCTTGCCGGACCAACCCCACGCGGCCGCGCCCGGCACGGTGCTGGACGACCGCCTCGCGGTGGCCTGCGGCGGCGGCGGCGCGGTGCGGATCGACCGGCTGCAATGGCCCGGCCGCGCCGCCATGGACGCGGCCCCCTTCCTGCGCGGCCGCCCGCTGCCGCCTGGAACGGTGTTCGGGTGACGCGCTGGGCGCTTCTGCTGGAATACGAAGGTACCCCGTTCGCAGGCTGGCAGCGACAGCGCGACGCGTCCTCGGTCCAGGCGGTGCTGGAAGGGGCGGCGGCACAATTGAACGGCGGCCGACCGGTGGCGTGCACGGCCGCGGGCCGCACCGATGCCGGGGTCCACGCCGCGGGCCAGGTGGCGCATCTCACGCTGGAGGACGCGGCCGGCCGGTTGACCGCGGAACGGCTGCGCGACGCCCTGAACTACCACATGCGGCCGCATCCGGTCGCGGTGCTGCGGGCCGCGCCGGTACCCGACACCTGGAATGCGCGCTTCTCGGCGATCGGTCGCCGGTACCGCTACCTGATCCTCAATCGCCCGTCCCGCCCGGTGCTGGACCACGACCGCGTATGGCACGTGAAGCCACCGCTCGACGTGGCCGCGATGCGAACGGCGGCCACCGCCCTGCTGGGCCGGCACGATTTCACCAGCTTCCGTGCCAGCGCCTGCCAGGCCAGCGGGCCGCTGCGCACGCTGGACCGGCTCGACGTGGCGACGTCGGGCGATGGGCTGATCGCCATCCACGCCGAGGCTCGCAGCTTCCTGCACCATCAGGTGCGCAACATGGTCGGCACGCTGAGGCTGGTGGGCGATGGACACTGGGCGCCGGAAGCGGTGGCGGCGGCGCTACAGGCGCGAGACCGGGCAGCGGCGGGACCAACCGCGCCGTCCGACGGGCTGTCCCTGATGGAGGTGCGCTACCCGCTCGACCCGTTCAGTGGAGTCCCGGCATGACCTGCCGCAGCAGCGGCAGCGCCGCGAGATTTACCAGGGTCGTCCCGACCGCCAGTGCCATTACCGTCAGCATCGCCTTGCCGGCACCGATCGCCAGGCCCCGGCAGGCCATGAACCAGTGGAGCCACAGGAAGTAGAGCATTCCCAGCAGCAGCGTCACCCGCAACGCCGCCGCCTGGCCGATCCCGAACTGCAGCAGGACGGAGACCAACAGCAGGGCCGGCACGTAGGCTGGCAGGACCAGCCAGATGCTCCACACCGAGGCGGTGGCATAGCGACGCCAGCAGTCGTCGCGCCGCCACAGCCGGGCCATGGCGTGCGAGATCACGGGTGGCAGCAGTATGGAACAGAACACGAGCAGCACCAGCGACAGCGCCGGCACGGTCGGGTTCTGCGCCAGCAGCAGCACGGCAGCCACCAGCAGAAAGCCGATCTTCGGCGACAGGGCGGCCAGGAACGCGTCGCGGCTGTTCTCGAAGCACTCGAACCCTTCCGCCCTGCCCCGCCCCAGCAGCGCCAATCCGCGCACCACGCCGCCAACCCCCCGCCTGCGCGGGACCATCCGATCGGGGCCGCTCACAAACCGGCCCCCGGCGGCGCCGGCAGGAGCCGGTCCAGCAGATCGGCGTAGATCGCCGTGAGTAGCTCGAGGTCGCGCAGCGGCACGCGCTCGTCAACCTTGTGCATGCTGGCCCCCACCAGGCCGAAATCGGCGACCGGGCAGTACCGGGCGATGAACCGAGCGTCCGAGGTGCCACCGCCGGTCTCGAATGTCGGCACGTGGCCGGTGCAGCGCGTGATCGCCGCCGCAAGCGCATCGGTCAGCGGGCCCCGCCGGGTGCGGAACGCTTCGCCGCCGACATGGATGTCGAGCGCGGCGCCGGGCGCATGACGGTCGCAGGCCTCCCGCAGCATCCGGCCGAGCGCAGCACCGTCATGAAGGTCGTTGAAGCGGATGTTGAGCCGAGCCTCGGCCCGGGACGGGATCACGTTGGTGGCCGGGTTGCCGACGTCGATGCTGGTCACCTGCAGGTTGGACGGCTCGAACTCCGGCGTACCCCCGTCGAGCGGGGTCGACGTCAGCTCTGCCAGCAGCCGCAGCAGCCGGTGCACCGGATTGTCGGCATGCTGGGGATAGGCGACGTGGCCCTGCACGCCGGTCACGGCGATGCGCGCGCTCAGCGTGCCGCGCCGGCCGAGCTTGATCGTGTCTCCCAACGTCGCAACGCTGGTCGGCTCGCCCACCACGCAGAGGTCCGGCACTTGGCCATTGGCTGCCATCCACTCCAGCACCCGCACGGTGCCGTCGGTGGCGGTCCCTTCCTCGTCGCCGGTGATCAAAAGGCTGATCGAGCCCGGCCGTACATCCCCGTCCAGATGCCGTGCTGCGGCCGCGATGAAGGCGGCGATGGCGCCTTTCATGTCGCAGGCGCCGCGACCGTACAGCACGCCGTCCTCGACCAGGGCGGCGAACGGCGGCGAACGCCACCCCTCGTCGCCCGCCGGCACCACGTCGGTGTGGCCGGCGAAGCAAACATGCGGCGCCTCGCTGCCGATCCGGGCGAACAGGTTGGGCGTGGGCGCCGCCGGATCACCGAACGGCAAGGACGTCACCGTGAAGCCAAGACGGCGCAGCGCATCGGCCAGCACCGCCTGCGCGCCGTCGTCGGCCGGCGTCACCGAAGCGCAGGCGATCAGCACCCGCGCCAACGGCAGCGGATCAGCCTGCGCGGTCCGGATGGTGGTGACGTTCAATCGCGCAGCAGGTCGTTGATCGACGTCTTGGCCCGCGTGCGCTCGTCGACCCGCTTCGCGATCACCGCGCAGGCCAGCGACGGCAGCCGGCGTCCGTCCTCCGTGGTCGCGCGCTCCGGTGGGAGCACGCCCGGCACCACCACCGAGTAGGCGGGCACCCGGCCGATGAACACCTCGCCGGTAGCGCGGTCGACGATGCGGGTGGAGGCGCCCAGGAACACCCCCATCGACAGCACGCTGCCCCGCTCCACGATCACTCCCTCAGCCACCTCGGACCGGGCGCCGATGAAGCAGTTGTCCTCGATGATCACGGGAGCCGCCTGCAGCGGCTCCAGCACGCCGCCGATGCCGGCGCCGCCGCTGACGTGGCAGTTGGCACCGATCTGCGCGCAGCTGCCGATCGTGGCCCAGGTGTCCACCATGGTGCCGGGCCCGATCCACGCGCCGACGTTGACGAAGCACGGCATCAGCACGACGCCCGGCGCCACGAAGGCCGAGCGACGCACCACCGCCCCCGGCACCGCACGGAAGCCGGCGGCAGCGAACCGCGCGCCGTCCCAGTCGGCGAACTTGACCCGCACCTTGTCGAACGCCGTGGCGCCGCCGCCGCCTGGCATCGGCACGCTGTCGTTGAGCCGGAACGACAGCAGCACCGCCTTCTTGAGCCAATCATGCACCAGCCAGCCGTCGCCGTCGCGGGTGGCGATGCGCAGGCTGCCATCGTCGAGGCCGGACAGCACCCGCTCGACGTCGTCGCGGTCGGCGCCGGTCGTGGCGGCTGACAGCTCCGCGCGCCGTTCCCATGCGTCCTCGATCCGGCAGCGGAGGGCGTCGTTCGTCATGGGGTTCCGAATGCTGTCGGGATCAAGCGGCGCGGACCATGCTCAGCCGGTCCGCTCGTGTCAACGAGACCCGGTTCCGTACGGAACCGGGCGGGTTTACGGTCCCTTCAGCTTTTCGGTCGAGACTCACCGCGAGCGATGAAACAAAGCTGTCCCATGACCGCATGTCCGGTAGTTCCCGTCCGATCCTTACCCGCAGGCGGGGGCGGCGTGGCCGAGGCGCTGGCCCAGAGCCGCGAGCGCTGGCGCGACCTGGCCAAGATGGCGTTCGACCTCAGCTTTGAGACCGATGCCAACGGTCGCTTCACGCTGCTGTCGCCCGGTCGCGCGTTTGGCTGGCCGACGCAGACGCTGCTGGGCCTGCCCGCCGCCGGGCTGTTCGTGCAGCCGCCCGGGATCTCCGGGTTGGACCCGTTCAGAAGTCCGGCACTCCAAAGATCGGCATCGTTGCGTCGTCATCGTGCCTGGCTGCGTTGCGCCGACGGCAGCGTCGCGAGCGTCCTCCTGTCCTGCAGTCCGATGGCGGACCACGATGGCCTACCGATCGGCATCCGCGGCGCGATCGAGGACGTCAGCGAGCGGGACGCGCAGGCGCAGCGGCTTGCGGACATCCTGCTGTGCCAGCAGACCCTGCGCGAGATCAACCGACGCATGCGACGCGCGGTGCTGCCCGACACGGTGATCGGCATCGGTCTGAACGAGCTGCTGGATGCCACCGGCAGCAGCGGCGGCATGCTCGTGGTGTGCGAGCCGGTGCCGTCGGGGGGCACCGCCAGGCCGGGAGGGCCGCCGGCGTCCCCACCCGGCGCACGGATCCTGCAGCGCGTCGGCGGCCCCCTTGCCGTGCCGGACGACACGCTGATCGCACAGGCGCTGGAGGTCGACGCTGGCCAGCCAACCCCGTGGACCCGCACGGAGGCCCGTCATGGGCACCAGTTGATCCTGAGCGCCACGGCAACGCGCTTCAGCGATCCGATCGTGCTCGTGCTGTGGCGAGACGCGGGCCGGGAGTGGCTCGACGGCGATCCGGAACTCGTCGCCGCCTTCCTGATGACGCTCGGCAGCGTGCTTGAGCATGACCAAGTGCAGCGCGAGCTGGCGCGGCATTCCGGCGCCGATACGCTGACCGGACTGCTTAATCGCGAAAGCTTCGTGACCGAGGTGGGCCGCCGGCTCGACCGGCTCGACGCGGAGGGGCTGGCGGCCACGCTCATGGTGGTGGGGCTCGACCGCTTCCGCGAGATCAACGAACGGAACGGACCGGAGACCGGCGACGACGTGTTGCGCCAGGCGGCGCACCTGCTGCGCGAGGCGGTCCGTCCCACCGATCTGGTCGCCAGGCTCGGTGGCGACATGTTCGCGTTGTGGCTGGATGGCGCCGACCAGTTCGCGGCAGCGGAGCGGGCCGAGACCCTCTGCCAGGGAGGGATCACGGCGACGCTGGGCGAACCGGCAACCGAGCCGGTCATGCTGCGGGTATCGGTCGGGCTGGCGACTCGGCCATGCCGCTCCTTCGACGGCATCGACGCCTTGCTGGAGCAGGCGCATGCGGCGCTGGGAGCGATCAAGCTTGCGGGCGGCGGCCGCTGGCACTTCTATAATGAGGAAACCGGGGCATGACCTTGTTCCGAGCGACCGCTGCCGGCCCCGACCGCTCCCAGCCGGCGGCACCGACCCCGCTGCGGCAGGACAGGGCGGACGGAGTGACATCGACCACGGCCGGATCACCGCCGCCGGGACCGGCGATGGCACCGACCGCCGCCCCGGCACCGGAAACGGGACCCTGGCCCGAGCTGGCGATGCAGCCCACCATGCCTGAGCTGGCGGAGCATCTGGCCAGCATGCTCGTCGCCGTACCGGACGGGATCGGGCCAGACGAGACGGCGCGACTGGCCAGACAGCTGCAGGAACGCGTCTTGGCGCGGATCGCCGGGTGCCGTGACGCGGTGATCACCGGCCCGTTGGCGGTTCTGCAGCCGGACCAGCTGGCCCGGCTGCGGGCGATCGCCCCGGCGCCGGGCCAGATGGTCGAGCCGATCACACCGGAACTAGACCACGGGACGTTGCTGGCGTTGCTGGACGTCTCGATGCCCGGTCCGGCCGGCACCGTCATGGCCCGGCTGGCGGCAACGCTCGAACAATTGCAGCCAGCGTTGATGGAGGCGGCCCTCGATGCGCTCCACAGATCGACGGCGCTGGATCGGTTCGACCGCATCTGCCGGATGCACTATGCGCAGGCCTTCGCTCGGGCATTGCCGGACCTTGGGCTACCCGACCCCGTATGCCGCCTGGCGCAGCAGGCACTGGCGCGGCAGGAGGACGAGACGCAACGCTCGGCGCCGCATCACCGGGAGGCCAGTGAGGCCCTGCTGGTGGAGGCGCTATGCCGGGGCGACAACGGTGGCGCGATCCAGATCCTGGCGGCCGCCGCCCTGGTACCGGTAACGGCGATCGAGACCGCCATCGCGCTGCGCAGTCGTCGCGGCATGATCAGCCTGGCCTGGAAGGCCGGCTACTCGATGCGCGCGGCGGTCCTGATCCAAAGCCAGCTCGGCGGCATCGCGCCGGATCGTGTGCTGATGGCCACGCCGGACGGCGGCTGCCCGCTGTCGCGGGGGGAGATCATGTGGCAGATCGGGTTCCTGGCGCGGCGGCTGGGATAAGGGAGCGGCCAAGGCTCCGTCCCGGACCTGCCAAGGGTCGAGGGCCTTGGCACCTGATCACCAAGGATCGCGGTGCCGGGGCGGCGCCCCTGGCGCTACGCCGCGCTGATCAACGTCCCCGGTCCGGCCGACGTGAACAGCTCCAACAGGCAGGCATGCGGGATGCGCCCGTCCAGGATCACGGCGGCCTTCGCCCCGGCCTGCACCGCCTTCAGGCAGGTCTCGACCTTGGGGATCATGCCGCCGGAGATCATGCCGCTCCTGATCCCAGCCCGTGCCTGGGCGGCGCTCAGCTCGGGGATCAGCCTGCGGTTTTCGTCCAGCACGCCGGCCACGTCGGTCAGCATCAGCAACCGGGTGGCATTCAACGCCCCGGCCACGGCGCCGGCGGCCGTATCGGAGTTGATGTTGTAGGTTTGGCCGTCGCTGCCGACGCCGACCGGGGCGATCACCGGGATCACGCCGGAGCCGGACAGCGCATACAGCAGGCGCGTGTCGATGTGCTCCGGCTCGCCGACGAAACCCAGGTCCAGCACCCGCTCTGCGCCGCTGTCCGGATCGCGCACCGTGCGGGTCAGCTTGGCCGCGCGGATCATGCCGCCATCCTTGCCCGAGATGCCCACCGCCAACGCGCCGGCGCGGTTGACCAGCTCGGCCACCTGCTTGTTCACCGATCCCGACAGAACCATCTCGATGACGTCGACCATCGCCGCGTCGGTGACGCGCAACCCGTCCACGAACCGGGAGGGGATGTCGAGCCGGTCCAGCATGGCGTTGATCTGCGGTCCGCCGCCATGCACCACCACCGGGTTGACGCCGATCAGCTTCAGCAACGCGATGTCGTGACCGAACGCTTCCGCCAGCGCCGGATCGCCCATGGCGTGGCCGCCATACTTCACCACCACCGTGTCGCCGGCGTAGCGGCGCAGGAAGGGCAGCGCACTGGCCAGCACCGCCGCCTGCTCGCGCGCCGTCTTGAGCTCGTCGTCGCTGTGACTCATGGCAACCCGTCCTCGTGGCTCGGCACACAGGCTAGCGGCTGGCGCGCACCAGGGCCATCACACAGGCCAAGCCGGACGCGGTGCCGCCGGCACCGCCAGCGAGGCCAGCATCGCCCGCAGTTCCGGAATGCCGAGTCCGGTCTCGCTGCTGGTGGCCACCACGTCGGGATAGGCGGCGGCGTGGGCGGCGGCGGTCGCCAGGATCTCGGCCTGCTTCGCCGTCAGCACCTCGGGCTTCGGCACGTCGCACTTGGTCAGCACCAGCTGGAAGGTGACGGCGGCGCGATCGAGCAGGGTCATGACGTCGCGATCGTTCGCCTTCAGCTCGACCCGTCCGTCCAGCAACAGAACCACCCGGCGCAGGGTCGGCCGACCACGCAGGAAGTCGAACATGGTGCCCTGCCAGTCCTCCTTGACCGTCCGATTGGCACGGGCGAAGCCGTAGCCGGGCATGTCGACCAGGGTGAGGCGTCCGCCCAGAGCGAAGAAGTTCAGCTGGCGGGTGCGGCCAGGTTCCGACGACGCCCGGGCCAGCGCCTTGTGGCCGGTCAGCGCGTTGATCAGGCTCGATTTGCCGACGTTGGAACGGCCGGCGAAGGCGATCTCCGGCAGGTTGGGGGCGGGAAGCTGGTCGAGACGCTGCGCCCCGTGGAAGAACCGGCATCCGCCGGCAAACAACAGCCGGCCGGCCTCCAGCGCCGCCGCTTCCTCGTCGGGGCCGGGCGCGCCGCTCAGCGCGACACCGTGCTGACCTGCCGCGTCCCACCGAGGCGGGTCTGGCGCTGGATCAGCCATTGCTGCGCCACCGTGAGCAGGTTGTTCCAGCAGTAGTAGATCACGAGGCCGGCTGGCTGGCGCGCCAGGACGAACATGAAGATCAACGGCATCAGCTGGAACAGCCGCGCCTGCGCGGGATCGGGCGGCGGCGGGTTCATGCGCTGCATCAGCAGCATGGTACCGCCCAGCACCAGCGGCCATACGCCGAGGTGCAGGAACGGGCTCAGGCCCGACGGGTCGAACGGCAGCAGGCCGAACAGGTTGAAGACGTTGGTGGGATCGGGTTCGGACAGGTCGCGGATCCAGCCGAAGAACGGCGCGTGCCGCATCTCGATGGTGACCACCAAGTCCTTGTACAGGCACCAGAACACCGGGATCTGCACCAGCATCGGCAGGCAGCCGCTGGCCGGGTTGACGCCCTCCTGCCTGTAGAGGGTCATCATCTCCCCGTTCATCGCCACCGGGTCACCCTTGTGACGCTCCCGCACCGCCTGCATCTTCGGCGCCAGCAGCTTCATCTTGCCCATGGACCGGAACTGCTTGGTCGCCAGCGGGAAGAAGAACGTCTTGACGATCAGCGTGAAGGCCAGCAGCGCCAAGCCGAAGTTGCCGAGCGCGGTGTTGAGCCAGTCCAGCACGAAGAAGATCGGCTTGGTCAGGAACGCGAACCATCCGAAGTCCACCGCCTTCCAGAAGTCGGCGACATGCAGCCGGGACTGGTATGCGTCCAGCAGGTGCACCTCCTTGGCGCCCGCGAACAGGTGAGAGGCGCTGACGAGCATACCGCCAGCCGGCACCGCGACCGCGGTCGGGCTGATGAAGTCCACCTGGTAGGTGCCGGCACCGGCACCCGCATCGTAGCGGTAGCTGGCCGTCACCGGTTGGATACGGTCCGGGATGATCGCGGTCAGCCAGTACTTGTCGGTGATGCCGGCCCAACCCGACTCCGGTGCCGCATCCTGCGTCGCCGACCAGCCCGCGCCGCCGGTCTCGGCCGACTTCGACTTGAGGCCGCTGTAGGACATCTGCTCAAGCCGACCGTTCACCACGGCGATCGGACCCTCGTGGACCAGGTAGCCGCCGGTCACCTGCGGGGTATAGCCGCGGCTGACGCGCGACCACGGGAACAGCGACACCGATTGCGCGCCGGTGTTGCGCACCCTCTGCTCGACCGCGAACATGTAGTCATGGTCCACTGACAGCGCGATCTGGAACACAAGGCCGGCGCCGTTGTCCCAGGACAGCGTGACCGGTGTCGTGGGCGTCAGCCGCGGCTGGTCGGCGGTCCACAGCGTTCCGCCGTCCGGCACCCGAACCCCGGGGACCGCGCCGCTCCAACCGAACTGCACGACGTTCGGCTGCTTCGCCTCCTGCGGCTCCAAGACCCGAACTTCCGGGCTGTCCGGCCGCACGGTCTCGCGGTAGCCGGCGAGCAGCAGGTCGTCCAAGCGCGCGCCGACCAAGTCCAGGCTGCCATGAACGCTCGGAGCCTCGATGGGCAGGCGCGCGTGGTGCTGGGGCAGCGGGATCGCGGCCGGCTGCGTTCCAGGGGGTGCCGGATCGGTCACCGGCCGGGGCGCGTCCGCGGACGGCGTGAGCCGCGTGCTCTGCAGCGCGCGATCATGCAGCGCCTGGTGGTTCTGCGCGGGCAGCAGCCATTCGAAGCCGACCAGGATCAGGACGGACAGCGCGATCGCGAGAAGGAGGCGTTTGTTATCCATCAGCGGACAGGCCGATCTCGGTGGGGAGGAATGGAAGGAACCGGATCATGGCCACCGTGGTGCCACGGGTTGCAGCGGCCGATCCGACGTGCCGCCAGCCATGCGCCGCGGAGCGCGCCGTGCTGCCCCACGGCCTGCAACGCATAATCGCTGCAGCTCGGCACGAAGCGGCAGTTCGGCCCCAGCACCGGACGCAGGCAAAGCTGATACAGCCGGATCACGGCGATCAGCACGTGGCGGCCGGCCCGGTCGCTCATGCGGGTGGCGAGGCCGCAACGGTGGAGGCATCGCCATCCCGGGCGCTCGCAGCCTGGGATGCAGGCGCGACCAAGGCGCCGGTGCGGCGCAACGCCCGGGCGAGGTCGTCGAGAAGGGCGGGAAATGGCCGCTTCGCGGTACCGTCGCGACCAATCAACACCAGATCCACCCCGACTGCCGCCGCGCCGCACCGCCCTTGGCCGCGCAACACAAGGCGGGCAGCCTCACGCAACCGGCGCTTGGTAAGGTTGCGCTTCACCGCGTTGCCGACTTTCTTGGTCACGGTGAAGCCGAGCCGCGCCGGGGCCTCGTCCGACCGGTGCAGCGCCTGCAGCACCAGTCCCGGCATCGGTGCCTTGGTTCCCTTGGCAGCCACGCGGAGAAACTCGGCTCGACGCTTCAGCCTGATCTTCGAAGACGCCATGACGATCAGGCCCCTCCATCAGCACGCGGCGAGACCAATCGCGACCATCCCCCAAGGCGGGTGGTCGAGTCAGGCGGACAGGCGCTTGCGGCCCTTGGCTCGGCGGGCGGACAACACGTTGCGGCCACCCACGGTCGCCATGCGAGCGCGGAAACCGTGGCGCCGTTTGCGCACCAGCTTGGATGGTTGATAGGTGCGCTTCACGGCTGCACTCTCCTGATGGGGCAGAATCCGGCGGCTAAGCGGCCGGAGGATCGGACGTGCGGGTGCGGCGCAGCATTCGGGCGGCCGCCTCCGGAGCGGCGGCTTATAGGCGCGACCGGTCGCGAGCGTCAACCATGGCCGCGGCGGTGGCAGCCCCGGCCGCGGGTTGAGATCAATCTCCGATCGGCAGACACTCGACCGCGATGAACATCCTCGGCCGATCGGTTCCATTCCCGCCGGTGCTGCTGGCCACCCTGCTGTTGACGGTCTCGGTCCTGGCCGCCTGCCTCGCGGTCCTGCCGGCTCACCTGCCGCCGACATTTGGCGTGGTGGTGCCGGCCTTGGTGGCGCTGGGCGTGGGAGGGGCCCTGCTCGGCCGGATGGCGACCGCGGGACGACGAGAGGCCTCGTCGACCGCGGCGCGTATGGCGGCGGCCGAGGCGCGGGTGGCGGAGCTGATCCGTCAGGCCTCACAACTACGGCACGACCTGCGCGGCATCCTGTCGCCTGCGATGCTGACCGCGGACCGCCTGACGACCAGCCAGGACCCTCTGGTGCGCCGTGCTGCGGAGGCGATGATCTCGACGGTGGAACGGGCCGAGGAACGGTTGCGGCGGGAGCAAACCGATTAACGTTTTCTTCAACCCAGCGCCATCAGACTGGGCCCCCACAGCCCAGTCTGACGACCTGAACACGCGTGCAAGCACAGGCGTCGGACATGTCCGGCCGGCCCGATGCGCCGGCCGGACATCCCCCGCCTCTGCGGTTGGTCAGGTTGACGCCGCCTGCTGGATCAGTTCGACCTTGTATCCATCCGGATCCTCAACGAAGGCGATGTAGGTGGTGCCGAACTTCACCGGGCCGGGCTCGCGGGTGACGATACCGCCGCCCGCGCGCACCGCCTCCACGGCCAGCGTCACATCGGGCATGCCGACCGCGAAGTGGCCGAAGCCGGTGCCGACCTCGTAACCGTCGTCCTCGCCCCAGTTGTAGGTGAGCTCGATCTCGGCCTGACCATGGGCATTGTCCGCATAACCGATGAACACCAGGGTGTAACGGCCCTCCGGCACCTCGCGGCGGCGCAGCTCGTGCAGGCCCAGCAGCCGGTAGAAGGCCAGGCTGGCGTCGAGGTTCTTCACCCGGATCATGGTGTGCAGGTAGCGGCTCATCGTGCGGTCCCTTCTCGATCATGTCCGGGCTTGATCCCCAGGAGGAACAGCCCGTCCCGGTCGGCCGCCTCGCGCAGCCGATCGGGATGGGTCAGAAGGGTGCCGCCGGCCTCGAACGCAATACCCCGCAGCCCAGCGGCGGCGGCGGCGGTCACGGTGCGGGGGCCGATGGTCGGCATGTCGGCGCGTCGATCCTGTCCAGGCTTGACCAGCTTGACCAGCACGCCACCCGGCCCGGGCTGGCACAATGTACCGGCGCGCTCCAGCATGCGGTCGGTGCCCTCCAGCGCTTCGACCGCCAGCACCACCCCGTGCTGCACCACGCAGCCCTGGCCGATGTCGAGTCGGCCCAGCGCCTGCACCACCGTGACGCCACGAGCGATATCGGCCAGTGCATCGGCGTCGGCGGCGTACAGGCCCACCTGCCCGGCCGGCCCCACCGCGCCCGGCAGGAACTCGTGCGCGCCGCGTACGACGAAGCCTTCCTCGCCCAGCACGCGCACAAGCGCGGCCAGTAACCCGTCGTCGCCGCTGAACAGGGCCCGGCCGATCCGGGTCAGGATGCGAGCACCCTCGGCGTCGGGCCGCAGGTCGCGCAGCGATGGGCGCCGCACCGGCCCGATCAGCACCAGCTCGCGGCATCCCTGCGCACGAAGTGCCGCCAGGATACGACCGGCTGCGGCGAGCCGGATCACCTCGTGCGGCCAAGGCTCCACCACGGCCGGCTCCGCGAAGTCCTGGAACGCGACGACGAACACGTCCCTGCCCATGGCGGCGGCCCGGGCCGCGACTTCGCCCGGCAACGGACCGCCGCCCGCCAGGATGCCGAGCGTCCCGCTCACGCCGGGTCCTCCCCTTGATCCTGCGTCACGATCCGGCGCTCACGCGCCGTCACCCTCCACCGCAAGCCCGGCTGCGGCAGCCCGGACCAAGCCACGCCGGCCAGGGGCGTCGATGAAGGCCAGAATCTCGGCCACCCGGGCATCGGCGCCGAACTCGGCGCGTATGACATCGAGCCTGTGCGCGAATTCCGCACCCGCCACCGGCCGCAACGGATACAGGGTGCGGAAGGCGCGGCGCAGGCGCTGCAGCTCGGCCGCTGCCACGCCGTTACGGCGCAGCCAGATCCAGTGCAGCCCGACCAGCCGAGCGCGATTGCCGAGCACGCTGCCATACGGGATCACGTCGCCCTCGACCCCGCATACCCCGCCCACCATGGCGGCGCGGCCGATGCGCACGAACTGGTGCAGGGCGGCGGAGCCCATGATGCGGGCATCGTCACCGATCTCCACATGGCCACCCATCACCACGTTGTTGACGATGATGACGCGGTCGCCGAGATCGCAGTCGTGTGCCACGTGGGCGTTGGCCATGATGAGGCAATCGTCGCCGATGCGGGTGACGCCTCCCCCGCCCGCGGTACCGCGATGGATCGTGACGTTCTCGCGGATCGTGACGCGGGCGCCGACCACGCAGCGGGTCGGCTCGCCACGGTACTTGAGATCCTGCGGCGGCAGGCCGACGGTGCAAAATGGGTATAGCACCGAGTCGGCGCCGATCGCGGTGATGCCATCGACCACCACGTGGCTGACGAGACGCACGCCGTCGCCCAGCGTCACGTCTGAGCCGACGCTGCACCAGGGCCCGATCTCCACGCCCCAGCCCAGCACGGCGCCGTCCGCTACCAGGGCGCTGGGATGGATACGGGCTGCCGTCGCCCTCGAGCGGCCGGATTGCTGCAGCCCGGCCAGATCAGCCGACATGATGAACGACAACTCCGGAACGGTTGGGGCGGGCGGCGGACGCTAGGCCGGACAAAGGGATGCGGCCAACACACGACATGTTACCGGGCTTTGCGCTTCGGCCTTATCTCACCGGGGCCAGCCGGTTCAGCCCATGATCATCGCGCTGTAGCTGGCCTCTGCGACCGATACCCCGTCCACCCGGGCGATGCCGCGGAACTTGTAGACGTTGCGGCGCTGCCGTTCCTTGACGACATGGACGCGAAGCTGATCGCCCGGCCCGACCGGACGCCGGAACTTCGCGTTGTCGATCGTCATGAAGTAGACCAGCTTGCCGTCGAAGTCGCCGCCCAGCGTCAGCACCACCAGGGCCGCCGCGGTCTGGGCCATCGCCTCGATGATGAGCACGCCCGGCATCACCGGCTTGGTGGGGAAATGGCCGGGGAAGAACGGCTCGTTGATGGTGACGTTCTTGATGCCGATTGCCGATTCCCCGGTGACCACCTCGACCATGCGGTCGATCATCAGGAACGGGTAGCGATGCGGGATCGCACCCATGATCTGCAGGATGTCGACGGTGTGGCCGACGCCGTCGCGGGTGATCGCCTCGACGACCCCGCCCGATCGGGTTCCAGGCACGGCGTCGGGATCGGCGGAGGTGCCGTCTGCCGCCTCGCCCTGCGTGGTTCCGTCCATCAGGATCGAACCCTTCTTGCCCTCAAGATGTTCCGCCCTCGCCGTCCGTACCACCCCGCGCCGCGCCGCGTCTGGTCAGCCGCCGCAGGGTCGCCACGTTGCGGAAGAACTCGCGAAACGGCATGGCCGGGCTGCCGATCACGTCGGCGCCCGCGTCCACGTCCGACATCACGCCGCACTGCGCGCCGATCCTGGCACGGGCGCCGATCCTGATATGGCCGATCAGTCCAGCCTGCGCCGCAACCGTGACGTAATCCTCAAGCTCGCTGGAACCCGAGATTCCCGCCTGCGACACCACGATGCAGCAACGACCGAGACGAACGTTGTGCCCGATCTGCACCAGGTTGTCGAGGCGGGAGCCGGCGCCGATCACCGTGTCCTGCGCCGAACCACGGTCCACGGTGGCGTTGGCGCCGATCTCCACGCCGTCGCCGATCAACACACGGCCAAGCTGCGGCACCGTCACGAAGCCATCGCCACCCGACGCGAAGCCAAACCCGTCCTGCCCGATCCGGGCGCCGGGAAACAGGGTGACGCGGTCGCCCAGGACGGCATGGCTGACGCTGACGTGGCTGCCGATCCGGCAGTCTGCGCCGACCACGACGCCATACCCGATCACCGCATGCGCCGCGACCAACGTGCCGGGCCCGACGACAGCGTTCGCTCCGACAACGGCAAAGGCGGCGACCTCGGCCCCGGGGTCAACCGCCGCCGTCCGGTCGACGCAGGCGGTGGGATGGATGCCTGGGACGATCGGCACCGGCGGATGAAACGCGGCCGCGACCCGGGCCCAGGCCAGGTAGGGCTCGGGCGTGACCAGGGCCGCCGCGGTCGGCGGCACGTCGGTCGCGAAGGCGGATGTCACGATGACGGCACCGGCACCAGTGCCGGCGAGCTGCCGGAGGTAGCGACGATTGTCCAGAAAGCTGACCTGGTCCGGCCCCGCCGCCTGCAGGGGCGCCACGCCGCTGAACATGGCCGAATGACCGGCCGGCTCGCGCTGCGGCCGAACGATGGCGTTCGCCAGCAGCGCCAGCGCGTCCAGCGGCCTCGGCTCGCCCCGGGCGAAGAACCGAGCATCGCCGGGCGCGCTGCCGGATCCGGACATGCCAGCCGCCGCCGATACCGGGGCGAGACGCGCTACTTCCGCTTCGGTATCGCCGCGTTGGCGACGGCGGCAGGCGCGGTGGCCACCGGGACGACGGCCCCCACCTCCGGTCCGGGGTTGGCGGTGGTGGGATAAGCGCCGCTCCGGGCGAGCGCCTCGGAGTCGACGCCGTCGGCTGGGATGAACACCGAGGGCAAGGTGGCGTTGAGCTGGCCCAGCACCTGGGGCGTGATGTCAAATTCCGGCAGGTTCAGCGCCACCTGCTCGCGGTGCAGCACGAAGTTCATACCGTGCGCCGCCGACACCTGCTTGATCACCTGCACCAGCTCGCGCTCGATCTGGCCGATCGCCACCTGCGCCGCCTCCTGGATGACGCGGTTGCGGTTGGTGAAGTCCTTCTGCGCCGTGGTCACCTGGGCCCGCAGGGCCAGCGCCCGGGTGCGGAGCTGATCGGGCGTTATGGTCTTGTTGCTGGCCCCGATCTGGAGCTGCCGCTGGGTTTCCTGCCAGCCCTGCTGCTCGCGCTTGGCGTCGGCGTTGAGCTTGTCGCGACGGGCGCCCAGCACGGCCTCGACCTGCTGCGCCGCGGACGACTGCCGCATCACGTCGGGCACGCTGATGATGCCGAACACGGATGCTGGCGGCGGGCTGCCCTTGGCCAGCGGCGACAGCACCGGGATCGGCGGCAGCGGCAGTACCGGCTGCGGACCCGGCGCCTGGGGACCGGGCGCCTGCTGCTGATCCGGCTGCTCCTCCAGCCCCTCGGGGACCGGCGCCGCAGCGATGCGTTGCGGCGGCGGCGCTGCACGATGGCGCGGCGCCGGCGCCTCCGCCGGCTGGCTGCTCTTCGGCACGAACCAGCCGCCGCTCTGCTGCGCGTGCGCCGCGGGGGCAAGGACGAGCGGGGCCGGAAGAAGCAGGGCGCCCGCCAGGAACAGGGCGCCGGTGGAACGGGACATGGTCACCTCAGAAGTTCGAGCCGAAGCCGAAGCGGAAGACCTGCTGCTTGTCGCTCGGCTGCTTCACCACGGGGATACCGAGATCGACGTTGATCAGGCCGAACGGGCTCTTCCACGATACGCCGACGCCGGTGCCGACGCGGGGCCGCAGGTCATCGCCCAGGATCCGTTGGCCGACGGCATTCGCGCCATAGCTGGTGAAGTTGGTAGTCAGCACGCGGGCACCGGACAAGCCGCCCACGTCGACGAAGTAGCGGCCCGACAGGCCGAGGTCCGGCCCCACCGGCAGCGGGAAGTTGAGCTGGGTCGATTGTGTGTAGATGAAGCGGCCGCCCAGCGCATCCGCAGCCGGATAGATGTTGGTCGGGTTCGAGTAGGGGCCGACGCCACCGTCATAGAAGCCGCGCAGGTTATCGCCGCCGAGGTAGAAGTTGTCGACGATGTCCTGCCGGCCGCCGTTGTAGTCTACCAGGTAGCCGGTGCCGGCCTTGATCGACACGGTCCAGTCGTGGTTGCCCGTGAAGTAGTCGAGCGGGATGTAGTAGGCCGTGTCGATCTTGCCGCGGACATACTTCTCGTTGCCGCCCAGCCCCGCGACGTCCACCCCGGTGCTGACCAAGAACCCGCTGTGCGGCGAGATCCGACTGTCGCGTCGGTCATAGGCCAGGGTGGTCCCGACCTGCGACAGGAACGAGGTGCCGTGCTCGGCCTGGATGTAAAGGCTGGCGGCGGTGTAGACGTTGTTCACCCGCCGATCGGTGACGGTGTAGTTCCAGGACTGCGACAGGTATCGGTTGAAGGCATAGCCGATGCGGGCCGTGCCGCCGGTGCGGGTCTCGTAGTAGTTCTGGACGCTGGAGTTGTTGCCCTCGGTCTCGATGTTGAAGATGTCGATACCGGCGACGACGTTGCGGCCCAGGAAATACGGGTCCGTGACCGACAGGTCCACCTGGTTCTCGTACTGAGCGATGGTGCCGGACAGGCTGGCATCGATGCCGGAGCCCACGAGGTTGGATTGGCGGATGCCCGCATTGGCCAGCACGCCGGCGGCGGTCGAGTAGCCGCCACCCAGGGTGATCTGGCCGGTGGGCTTCTCGGTGATGACGGTGTTGACGTTGACGCGGTCTGGGGCCGAACCGGGCGCGGTGTCGATCGAGACGGTGTTGAAGAAGCCCAGGTCCTGCAGGCTCTGCTTGGTGCGCCGCTGCTGCGCCGGCGTCAGCGGATCACCCTCGGCGAAGTCGAACTGCCGGCGGATCACGCGGTCCTGGGTGATGGTGTTGCCGCTGATGTCGATGCGGTCGACATAGACCCGCGGTCCCTCGCTCACGTCGAACAGCAGATCCACGGTGTGGTTGTCGGTGTTGCGGGCGATCTCGGGCTTCACGCTGGCGAACGGGCTGCCGCTCGCCTGCAGGAAGGTCTGCAGGTTCTCCGCGGTGTGCTGCACGTCGTCGCCATCATACCATTGGTGCTCGAAGAGGCCGATCCTCGGACGCAGGCTCTCGGCGGCGACATGGCGCAGCGTGGACTTCACCTCGATGCGGCCGATGCGGTAGCGCGGGCCCTCGTCCAGCGTGAAGGTGACCAGGAACGACTTGCGGTTGGGCGCCAGTTCGGCGGTGGCATCCACTACGTTGAAGTCGACGTAGCCGTTGCGCAGGTAGAAGCGGCGCAGCAGCTCGCCGTCGTACTTGATGCGGTCCGGGTTGTACTCGTCCGAGGTTGAGAAGAACCGGTACCAGGCGGTTTCCTTCGAGGTCACGACCTGCGCCAGTCGGTTCTCGCCGAATGCCTTGTTGCCAACGAAGCTGATCTTGCGGATGAGCGTGAGCTCGCCCTCGCTGATCTGGAAGATCACGTCCACCCGGTTGTGCGACAGCCGGATGATCTGTGGCGTGACGGTGACGCCGTATCGGCCCTTTTGGGCATACAGGTCGAGGATCTTCTGGCGGTCGCGGCTCGCCATCTCAGGCGTGTAGACGGCGCGCGCGCGCAGATCGATCTCCTTGCGCAGGTCGTCGTCCTTGGCCGCGTGGTTTCCCTCGAACGAGATGCGGTTGACGATCGGATTCTCGACCACCGACACCAGCAGCGTGTCGCCGTCGCGGTGCAGCGTCACGTCGCGGAACAGCCCGGTGGCGAAGAGGGTCTTCAGCGAGCGGTCAAGTTCCTCCTGGTTGAACGGGTCACCCGCCTGCACCACCAGGTAGGACAGCACCGTGCCGGTCTCGATGCGCTCGTTACCCTCGACGCGGACCCGTTGGATCGTGCCGCCGGTGGGAACCGAGGCGACTGCGGCGCGATGCACCGGCGATCGGTGTCGCCCATGCGACGCGGCCACGCGTTGGTTGTCCTGTGCCCATAGCGGCTCGCGCGACTCAAGGGCGAAGGGGAGCAGGCAGGCGGACGCGAGCAGCGCAAAGCGTTTACCGTACAAGGCGACCCATCCCCCAGAGGCGGAACCCACCCCGAAGGGATGGAGAACAGCCAACCCCGCCATCCCGTCCCACGGCCGGGGCCATGGGGTGGGCGGCAGCCCCGACTGGCGCCGAGCTACCCGAAGAACGGGCCGCAGCGCAAGCGCGCGCCGGCCGGTCGGCTCCCGATCCCGTGTCTAGCCGATCACGTGCCGCAGCCAGTCGAACAGGCCGAACTGCGTGAGGTCGTTGACCGTGGCGAACAGGAAGATGCCGGCGATCAGCGCGATGCCGGCGCGGAACCCGTACTCCTGCACCCCCCGCGACACCGGCCGGCCACGCAAGCCCTCGATGGCGTAGAACACCAGCCGGCCCCCATCGAGCACCGGCACCGGCAGGAGGTTCACCAGGCCGAGGTTGATCGACAGGAACGCCATGAAGGTCAGCAGGCTGGACGGGCCGGCGGCGGCCGACTGCCCGGACATCTGCGCGATACGCAACGTGCCGCCGATCTGCGAGGCTGCGACGTGGCCGGCGATGATCTGGCCCAGTCCCGCCACCCAGCTCACGATCACGAACCAGGTGGTCTGCACCGCCGCGACCGCCGCCTGCGGCAGTGCCAGCCGGCGCGGCGGAGGCAGCTGGGCCACCACGCCGAGCTGGCCGGACCGGAGCCCGCCCGAGCGCACCGTGTCCAGCGTGACCGGCACCTGCAGCGTATCGTCGCCGCGCCGCACGGTGAGCGTCACGCGCCGGCCGGGGCTGGCGGCGACCAGGCGCTGCAGGTTGACGAAGTTGGGGATCGACACCCCGTCCACCGCCCCGATCCGGTCTCCCGGCCGCAGGCCGGCACGCTCGGCGGCGCTGCCGGCGCCGACGGCCGCGATCACCGGGCGCAGGTTCGCCATGTCGGACGGATCGGCCGGTCGGCCGCTGGTCGCGAACACGACCGCGAACAACAGCACGGCCAGCAGGAAGTTGAACACCGGCCCGGCGACGATGACGATCGCGCGGCTCCCCACCGGCTTGTCGTGGAAGGTGCGGCCGGGCAGCCAGGCAGCCCGCGCCTCCGGGGTGGCGTCCTCCGGCCCCTCGAAGCCGTGCGGCTTCACGTAGCCGCCGATCGGTAGCACGCACAAACGCCATTCGGTGCCCACGCGGTCGCGCCACCGCAGCAACGGCCGGCCGAAGCCGATCGAGAACACCTCGACATGCACGCCGCGCCAGCGGGCGGCCAGGTAGTGGCCAAGCTCGTGGATGAACACCAGCACGCCCAGCACCAGGGCGGCGGCCAGGATGGTGCGCAGGAGGTCGGGCATCAGGCGGTGGCTCCGATATGGAACGGCTGGTCGGCGTCCCGCTTGCTCAGGCGGCGCGGGACGCGGCAGAGTGTCGCGCCTGCCGGCGGGCCTCCGCATCCCAATGTAGCACGGCGTCCAGCGTGTCGGCGGATTGTTGCCCAAGGCGATCCATCACCGCCTCCACCAGCCGGGCGATGTCGAGAAAGCCGATGCGGCGGCCGAGGAACAGCTCCACCGCGACCTCGTTGGCCGCGGACAGGATCGCCGGCGCCGCCCCCCCGGCCCGGAGCGCGGCGCGGGCGAGGCGCAGGGCGAGGAAGCGCTCGGGGTCCGGCCGCTCGAACTCGAGCCGGCCGATCGCGGCCAGGTCCAGCCGCGGCGAGCTGGTCGGTATCCGCGCCGGCCAGGCCAGCGCATGCGCGATCGGGATCCGCATGTCGGGAGCACCCATCTGCGCCAGCACGCTGCCGTCGTGGTAGTGGACCATGCCGTGCACCACCGACTGCGGGTGCACCAGCACGTCGATGCGGTCCTCCGGCAAGGAGAACAGGCGGGCTGCCTCGATCACCTCCAGACCCTTGTTGAACATGCTGGCCGAGTCGATCGAGATCTTGGCTCCCATCGACCAGACCGGGTGCCGCAGCGCCGCCTCGGGCGTGGCCCGCTCCATCTCGTCTAGGGAGCTGCACCGGAACGGGCCGCCGGACGCGGTCAGCACGATGCGCTCGACCGCACCCGCCTGCCGGTCCGCCATCGCCTGGAAGATCGCGTTGTGCTCGGAATCAACCGGCAACAGGGTGGCGTCGGCCTCGGCAACCGCCCGCAGCATGACGTCTCCGGCGCACACCAACGCTTCCTTGTTGGCCAGGGCGACCGCGCCGCCGTGCCGGATCGCGGCCAGCGTCGGTGCGAGCCCGGCGGCGCCGGTGATCGCCGCCATCGTCCAGTCCACCGGCTCGCCGGCCGCCGCACACACCGCCTCGCGGCCGCCGGACACATGGATGCCGGTGCCGGCCAGCCGCTCCCGCAGGGTGCCGAGCTCGTCCGCCTCGGCGATCACGGCGTGCGCGGCGCGCAACGCCACCGCCTGCTCGGCCAGCTTCGCGGCGTTGCGTCCGCCCACCAGCACCGCCACGCGGTAGCGCTCCGGAGCCTGCAGCAGCAGGTCGACCGTGCTGGTGCCGATGCTGCCGGTGCTGCCAAGGATCGTCACGCTCTTCATCACCGGATCCATCCTGGAAAGGCACACCAAAAGCCGGTGCCGGCGGGGGATGCCAGCGACAGCAGGGCCGCCACCGGGGCCGCTGCCAGCAGACCGTCCAGGCGGTCGAGCAGGCCACCATGGCCGGGGATCAGCCGCCCGGAGTCCTTGACGCCGCTGCGCCGCTTGAACGCGCTTTCGGCCAGGTCGCCGGCCTGGGCGGCCAGGCTCAGCAGCAGGGCCGCCAGAAGGCCGCCGGCGATCCGAGCAGGCACGGCCAGGGCCGGCGGCGCCGGCAGCAGCAGCGCCAGTATGGCGCCCAACAGCATCGCGCCACCCAGGCCACCGAGCGAGCCGGACCAAGTCTTGGCCGGCGAGATCCGCGGCGCCAGCCGTGGACCTCCCAGCGCCCGGCCGGCCAGGTAGGCGCAGCTGTCGCTGGCCCATACCGCCAGGACCACGAACAACATCCCATCCCAGCCGGGATCGGCCGCCGGGCCCTCGCGCAGCCAGAGAAGCGCCAGGCCGGCCACGCCGACCGCGACGGTGCCGGCGGCGATCGCGGGCCCCAGCACCAGCGGTGCCGCCAGCATGGCGACCGCCTCCTCCCAACGGCCGGTCACGAGCGCCGCCAGGCAGGCGATGGCTGGCCACAGCAGCAGCGTCACCCCACGCAGCCCGACCAGCGGACGCCGCAACAGCCCAGCCCATTCGGCACCCAGGCCGATCAGCACCAGCAGCACCAGCGCCTCGAACAACCGGCCGCCGCCCCGGATGCAGCCGAGCGCCAGCGGCGCCAGCACCACCGCCGACAGGAGGCGGAGGCGCAGGTCACGCCAGCCGCCGCCCGTCCCGCCATCCTTGCCAGTCCCCTGGGGCCCATCATCAGCCGGGACGGGCAGCGCCCGCACGTCCACGGCGTCAGCCAGGACGGGCCCCAAACCGGCGTTCGCGCCGATTGAAGAGTTGAATTGCGTCCGCGAAGTGGCTGGCCTCGAAGTCGGGCCACAGCACGTCCAGGAACACCAGCTCCGCATAGGCTGACTGCCACAACAGGAAGTTGGACAGCCGGCACTCGCCGCTGGTGCGGATCATCAGGTCGGGGTCGGGGATACCGGCGGTAGACAGGTGGCAGGCGAAGCCGGCCTCGTCCAACGCCGCCGGATCGAGCCGGCCGGCCAGCGCCGCCTCGGCGACGCGGCGGGCCGCATGCAGGATCTCGGCCCGGCCACCATACGACAGTGCCACGATCAGGGTGAGCCTGGTGTTGCCGGCGGTGAGCCGCTCGGCCGTTTCCAGCTCGGCGCGGATCTCCGGACCGAATCGGGCGTGCTCGCCGATCACGCGCAGCCGGACGCCCTCGCGGTGCAGTTCGGCGATCTCGCTGCGCAGGTAGTGCCGCAGCAGAAGGGTGAGGTCGGTGACCTCGTCGGCCGGCCGGCTCCAGTTCTCGCTGGAGAACGCATACAGCGTCAGCCAGCGCACATCCTGGGCGATCGCCGCCTTGATACAGCGCCGCACCGCCTGCGCGCCGGCCCGATGGCCAGCTAGGCGCGGCAACCGGCGCGCGGTGGCCCATCGGCCGTTGCCGTCCATGATGATGGCGACATGATCCGGCTTGCGCGCGGCCAGGTTGCGACCAGGCCGTTCCCCGGCCAGCTCCGGGGGCAGCTGACGGGGAAGTTCCCTGGGAGGTTCCCTGGACAGCTCGTCGTGAAGGGGGGGCGGTCGGATCGCTTCGGTTTCGGGCACTGGATCAGACCTGCTTGATCTCGCGGTCCTTCTCCGCGAGGTTGTCATCGATGCGCTTCACGTAGCTGTCGGTCAGCTTCTGGACGGCCTCGGACCAGTTCTTGACGTCGTCCTCGGCGATTTCTCCCTTGCGCTCGAATCCCTTGGTCTGGTCCATGCCGTCGCGGCGCACGCCGCGGATCGCGATCTTGGCGTTCTCGGCATAGCGGCTGGCGGCCTTGGCCAGCTCGACGCGGCGCTCGGCGGTCAGGATCGGGATCGGGACCCGCACGGTCTGCCCGTCGGAGGCCGGGTTCAAGCCCAGCCCCGCGTCGCGGATCGCGCGCTCGACCGCGCCGACCAGGGTGCGGTCCCACACCTGCACGGTCAGCATGCGCGCCTCCGGCACCGCGACCGAGCCCACCTGGGTCAGCGGCACCTCGCCGCCGTAGGCCTCGACCCGCACCGGCTCCAGCAGCGCCGGGCTGGCACGACCGCTGCGCAGGCCGGCAAAGTCGCGGCGCAGCGTTTCCAACGCGCCGTCCATGCGCCGGGTGAGATCGTCCCTCAACGTGTTCAGGTCAGCCACAACACCAACTCCCTCGGCGCCGCGGCGTCGGCACCGGTCCAGATCCCCTCACCTGCCGTCCGCCCAGGTGGCCGTTCAGGCCGGATCGGTGATCCGCGTGAACCGGCCCTCGCCCCGCATCACCGCGGCGAACGATCCCGGCTGATGGATGTTGAAGACGATGATCGGCAGGTTGTTCTCGCGCGCCAGGCTGATCGCGGACGCGTCCATGACGCTCAGGTCCTGCGACAAGACGTCCATGTAGGTGAGCTCGTCGAACCGGGTCGCGGTCGGGTCCTTGTGCGGGTCCGCGGAATACACGCCGTCGACCTGGGTCCCCTTGAACAGCCCGTTGCATTCCATCTCCGCGGCGCGCAACGCGGCCGCGGTATCGGTGGTGAAGAACGGGTTACCGGTGCCGGCGGCGAAGATCACCACGCGACGCTTCTCCATGTGCCTTACCGCGCGGCGACGGATATAGGGCTCGGCGATGCCCGGCATCTGGATGGCGGTCATCACGCGGGTATCGAGGCCGCAGTTCTCCAGCGCGTTCTGCATCATCAGCGCGTTGATCACGGTGGCCAGCATGCCGGCATAGTCACCCTGCGCCCGGTCCATGCCACGGGCTGCGGCGGCGATGCCGCGGAAGATGTTGCCGCCGCCGATCACCAGCCCGACCTCGACGCCCATGGCGTGCACGCTGGCCACGTCGGCGGCGATGGCGTTGACCGTGTGCGGATCGAGGCCGAAGCTGTTCTCGCCCATCAGCGCTTCGCCGGACACCTTCAGCATCACCCGCTTGAAGATCGGGACGGCGTCTTCGGGTGATGCGGTCATCGATCCTCGGCCGGCTGGCGACAGTCCTGTGTAATGCCCGTCCGGTCCCGCGACAAGCATCGCCGCCACGCAGGACGGCCCGGCCCATGGGCTGGGCCCATGATTTGGAAGACGCTACTCCGGGGTGTCCAGCCCGATCGCGCGCAGTCGGGCACCCTCCTCGTCCCAACCGGCGCGCTCCTTGACGTTCAGGAACAGGTGGCAGGGCCGCTCCAGCAGCGAGGCCAGCCCGTGCCGCGCCTTCTCGCCGATGGCGCGGATGCGGGCGCCCTTCTCGCCGATCAGGATCGCCTTGTGGCCGGCGCGGGACACGTAGATCGTGGCCTCGATCCGCACCGAGCCGTCCGGCCGTTCGGCGAAGCTTTCGGTCTCGACGGTGCAGCTGTACGGGATCTCCTCCTGGGTCTGCAGGAAGATCTGCTCGCGCACCAGCTCGGCCGCCAGCAGCCGGTCCGGCAGGTCGGTGAGGTCGTCCTCCGGGTACAGGAACGGTCCCGCCGGCAGCGCCAGCGCCAGCGCATCCAGAAGATCGTCCAGCCCCTCGCCCTTGCGGGCGCTCACCATGTACACGTGCTCGAACGACACCAGTGCGGCCAGCGACTTCGTCAGCGGCAGCAGCTGGCCGCGTTCGACCGCGTCCGTCTTGTTCAATACGAGCCAGGTGCGGCGCTGGGTGGCGGCCAGCCGCTCCGCGATCACGCGCACGCCGTCGGTGAGGCCCTTGGCGCTGTCGATCAGGAGCACCGTGATATCGGCGTCCTCCGCCCCGGTCCAGGCGGCCTGGACCATGGCGCGGTCGAGCCGGCGGCGCGGCTTGAAGATCCCGGGCGTGTCGACCAGCAGCACCTGCGCGTGCGCATCCGCGACCCGGCGCATCAGGATGCCCAGCACGCGGAACCGCGTGGTCTGCGCCTTGGGGCTGACGATCGAGAGCTTGGCACCGGTGAGCCGGTTCATCAGCGTCGACTTGCCGGCGTTGGGCGCGCCGACGATGGCGACGAAGCCGCAGCGGTCAGTCACGGCCCCGCTCACGCGAGCTGCCTCAGCAGCAGGGCGGCGGCCTGGCTTTCGGCGAGGCGCTTGGCGCCGGCGGTGCCGCTGGCAGCGCGGCCAGCGGCCTCGGCCCGCACCGTGAAGGACGGGGCGTGCGACGGGCCGTCCGCCATCTCGATCACGTAGACCGGCAACGGAAGGCCGCGCGCCAGCAGCCATTCCTGCAGCGCGGTCTTGGAGTCCTTGGGCGGCAGCGCCTGTTTCTCCATGACGTCGTGCCAGGCGCGGCGCACGAAGCGGCGCGCCGGCTCGAGCCCGCCATCGAGATACACGGCACCCAGCACCGCCTCGACCGAGTCCGCCAGCACGTTGGCTGCGTCGCGGATGCCGGCACGCTCCTCGTGCGGCGCCACCGCCAGCGCCTCGCGGAAGCCGAGTTCCACCGCGATCCGCGCCAGCACGGGCCGCGACACAAGCTGCGCCAGCCGGGGTCCCAGGTGGCCCTCTTGCTCAACCGGATAACGCTCGATCAGCCATTCGGCGATCAGAAGGCCCAGCACGCGGTCGCCGATGAACTCCAGCCGTTCGTTGGACCCGGCGCCACGGTCGGCCATGGGACCGGACGGGCGGCCCCTGCGGGACTTGGCGCGCGGCGACCCCACCCGCTGCGCCTCATGTGCGGCCGAGCGGTGCGTCAACGCCTCGCGAAGCAGGGCGGGCTTGCCGAACCGCCACTCAACCACCCGCTCGATCGATGCCCACGCATCGGCCGGCGCGGCAGCGTCCGGCAAGGCGACGGCCGGCGTCATCGCCGTCAACGCACCCAGTGCAGCAACCGGTCCCAGCGCACCTCCAGAGGCCACTGCCAGAACTGCCAGACCGGGTGGCGGGCGTCGAACGAGAAGAAGATGAGCTGCGCCCGACCGACCAGGTTCTCGATCGGCACGAAGCCCAGCTCGTCCATGAAGCGGCTATCCGCGCTGTCGTCGCGGTCATCGCCCATGGCGAAGAAATACCCGGGCGGCACCACGTAGTCGGGCGTGTTGTTCTGGAAGCCATCGTCGGTCATGCGCAGGATCTGGTGCCGCACCACGCCGCGGCCACCGCTGCCCGGCAATGCCTCGGTGTAGAGCCGACCCTCAAGCTGATGGCGCGCCTCGTCGGTGGCGACGTAGTCACCCCCATCGTCCCGCAGGACCTCGGCGCCGTTCAGGTAGAGCCGACCGTCCCGCACCTGCACGTGGTCGCCCGGCAGCCCCACGATGCGCTTGATGTAGTCGATCGAGGTATCGCGGGTGTAGCGGAACACCGCCACGTCGCCGCGGTGCGGCGCATGATACAGGATCCGGCCCGGAAACAGGTCGGGTGACCAGGGCAGCGCGAAGCGGGAATAGCCGTAGGACCACTTGGACACGAACAGGTAGTCGCCGACCTGCAGGGTCGGGATCATGGAACCGGACGGGATGTTAAACGGCTCGAACGCTACCGTTCGCACCACCACCGCGATCAACAGCGCATACACGATCGTCCGAACCGTCTCGCCCAGGCCACCGTTGGCACCGGCGCGGGAAACGGCAGGGCGGGAAGCATTCTTCGGCATGGGCATGGCGGTGCGTCGCGTCCGGGTGGCGCCAATCCGAGGCGGCGCCGGACCGGCGAGGTCATCCCCGACCTGAACCCGGCGCGGGCCGGCCGGAAGGTGGCGGATGAAGCCGGCGCCTACACTCCCTGTCAAGCATCATGGCGCCATCAGGCGCCGTGGCCGTCCGGAAGCGCCTGGATCAGCACCTGCGCGAAGGCGTAGGGAGGCTCGTCGGTCATCGTGAGCAGCAGGGCGGGATGATGGCCGGCCGGGATCAGGCGGCGCAGGCGCACCAGCGCACCGCCGGTCAGCACCAGGGTCGGCTGGCCGCCAGGCAGGTTCACCACCCCCATGTCTCCATGGAACACGCCTTCGGCGAAGCCGGTGCCGAGCGCCTTGGCGCAGGCCTCCTTAGCGGCCCAGCGCTTGGCATAGGTGGCCGCACGCAGCGCCTCGGTGCGGCGCTCCGCGCGGGCACGCTCGGTCTTGGTGAAGCAGCGGCGCAGGAAGCGGTCGCCATGCCGGGCGATCACGCGCTCGATGCGGCGGATGTCGCACAGGTCCGAACCCAGGCCGATGATGGTGGACAAGGACACTCTCCCGTGAACAAGGCCAGGGACCCTGCCCCTGGACCCCGCCAGAGGCTGAGCCTCTGGACTCCGATCTTGAGGTGTAGATGGCGAGGGCCGTCATGCGCAGCACGCTATCGGGCGACGGCCCTTGCGAGGCCTAGAGACAGAATCCCGCCTACGCCTTGGCCCGCTCCACCTGCGTGATCCCCCCCGCCGACCGCAGCCCCGCGATCACCGACGACAGGTGGCGCAGGTCGCGCACCTCGACGTCCACCAGGATCTCCATGTGGTCGAGCTGCCGGTTGACGATCTTGAGGTTCACCACGCTGCCCTCGTGGCGTGACACGGCATTGGTCAGCGTCGCCAGCACCGACGGATCGTTGATGGCGATCGCGCTGACCCGGCCGACATGGGTCTCGGTCCCGGGACGCCGGCCGGCCTGGTCGTAGTCCCAATCGATGTCGAGGAACCGCTCCGGGGTGGCGGCGAAGCTTTCCAGCGTCTGGCAGCCGGCGGTGTGCACGGTGATGCCCTTGCCGGTAGCGACGATGCCGACGATGCGGTCGCCCGGCAGCGGATGGCAGCAACCAGCGAAATGCTTGGCAACGCCGGCACCCAGCCCGACCAGCGATGGGCCGGACGAGCCTCCGCCGGACTTCGATTGTGGCCGCGGCGTCAGACCAGGGACCATGCGCGGCGCGCGGGGCGCCTGGCGCAGTTCCGGATAGATGGTCTGCACCACCTCCTTGGGACCAAGGTTGCCATTGCCCACCGCGACGAAGAGGTCCGCCAAGCTGGCGCACTTCAGGGTCTTCAGGGCCGCTTCCAGCACCTTCTCCGAACCATCGACGCCGTCCTGCCGGAACGCCTTGGCCAGGGCGGCCCGGCCGGCATCGCCGTGGGTCTCGCGCTGCTGGGCGGCGACGTGACGGCGGATGCGGGCCCGCGCCTTGCCGGTGACGACGAATCGCTCCCAGGCCGGCGACGGCGTGCCGCCGCGCGCGGTCATGATCTCGACCTGGTCGCCGTTCTGCAGCTCGTGGCGCAGCGGCATCAGCCGCCCGTTCACCTTGGCGCCGACACAGCTATCGCCGATCTGGCTGTGCACGGCATACGCGAAGTCGACCGGGGTGGCGCCGCGCGGCAGCGGGATCAGCTGGCCCTTGGGGCTGAAGCAGAACACCTGGTCCTGATACAGCTCGAGCTTGGTGTTCTCGAGGAACTCGTCCGGGGCGACCGAATTCTCCAGGATCTCCAACAAGTCCTGCACCCAGCGCGGCCTCAGCGCCGGCGCCGCGGCGGAGGCACCCTCCCCCAGTCCCTTGTAAGACCAATGCGCGGCGACGCCGTTCTCGGCCACGTCGTGCATGTCGGGGGTGCGGATCTGCACCTCGATCTTCTGGTTGCGCGGGCTGCGCAGGGTGACGCCGGTGTGCAGGCTCTGGTAGCCGTTAGCCTTGGGCGTCGAAATGTAGTCCTTGAACCGGCCCGAGATCATCGGATAGGCCGCGTGCACCGCCCCCAGCGCCACGTAGCAGCTTTCGCGGGTCGGCACGACGACGCGGAACGCCATGATGTCGGACAGCTGCTCGAAGGCGACGTTGCGCTTCTGCATCTTCTCCCAGATGGAGAAGGCGGACTTCTCGCGCCCGGTCACCTCCACGCCCGACACGCCGGCATCGAGGCAGAGCCGGATCAGCTCGCGCCGCATCTCCTCGATCACATCGGCGCCCTGGCCGCGCAGGTAGTTCAGACGGGCCTGGATGGTGGCGTTGTGCTCGGGCTCCAACTCACCGAAGGCCAGGTTCTGAAGCTCGGTCTTGACCTTGTCCATGCCGATCCGGCCGGCCAGAGCGGCATAGATGTCCATGGTCTCGGCGGCGATGCGCTGCCGCCGGTCCTGCCGGGCGACGTAGTGCAGGGTGCGCATGTTGTGCAGCCGGTCGGCCAGCTTGACGATCAGCACGCGGATGTCGCGGCTCATCGCCAACACCAGCTTGCGGAAGTTCTCCGCCTGCTTGGTGCGGTCGGACTGCAGCTCGAGCCGGGTCAGCTTGGTGACGCCGTCGACCAGGGATGCGACGGCGGGCCCGAATTGGGCTTCCAGCTGCGGCAGCTTCAGCCCGGTATCCTCGACGGTGTCGTGCAGCAGCCCGGTACAGATGCTGGCGACATCCATGCGGAACCCGGCCAGGATGCCGGCGACCGCGAGTGGATGAGTGATGTAGGGATCGCCATTGTCGCGCCGCTGCGCGCCATGCGCTGCCTGCGCTACCTCGAACGCGCGCTCGACCAGGCCGATTTCGGCGGCCGGATCATAGCTACGGATGCGGCGGATCAGGCCGGCTGCGCCGGTCGCCCGCTCCGGCGCGGGGGCGGATCCGGACAGGAGAACCGGTCCGTCGGGTACATGGAGTGCCAGGGGCGCCCGGCCGGGGAGTCCGATGCTGCCGTCAGCTCCCGACCGCATGGAACCGCCTAGCGGTGCTGCCGCCCACCGAGCTCGGCCTCGATCGCGGCCTCCAACTCCTCGGGGCTGAGCTCGGTACCCATGGCGCCGGCCTCCTCCTCCGCGGACACATCCTGGAGGCCAAAGATGTTCTGGTCGGTCGGGATGAGGTCCAGCACCTCCTCGTCGGCCGGCTCCGGTTCCGGCGCACGCGCCAGGGACTTCACCAAGTCGCCGTGCAGGCGGCTGAGCTCCAGGGTTTCCTCGGCAATCTCACGCAGTGCCACGACCGGGTTCTTGTCGTTGTCTCGGTCGACGGTGAGCTCCTCGCCGCGACTGAGGTTGCGCGCACGCTGAGCAGCGAGAAGCACCAGCTCGAAGCGATTGGGAACCTTCTCGACACAATCCTCAACGGTGACGCGCGCCATGCGGCCAGCCTCCATTAATCTGTCAGAAGCCTAGGATATAGCGTGAGGACCCTGCCGCGACAAGCAAGACGGTCCGTGGACGGCCGTGCCGGAACCCGACATGACCCCCGCCGTTCCCACCGGGTCGCCACTCGCCCCTGCCCGGCGTGGATCACGGCCGGCGTTCCAGCGACGATCCTTTTGACGTGACGAGGCGACCGTGCGGATATCGACATTGATGGCGTTTGCGATGGCGATCGTCTCGCTGCATCTGTTGCGTGGCCTTCCCTCCCAACGATCGGGCCACAACGCTCGTCGGCGCTAGCCGCGTCGCCTGGGAAGCAGTCAGCTCAGTCGAGCGCCGTCACCGCCCCATCGGCACCCCGCACCGGCGGCAGGAGAGCCAGAAGCCGATCAACATCCATGCGCAGGATCGGGTGCACCCAGGCCGGCGCCACGTCGCGCAGCGGCAGCAGCACGAAACGCCGGTCCTGCAGCCGTGGATGCGGCAGGATCGGGTCGGGCCAGGTGCGGCACACCGTACCGCTCGGGCCCATGGCGATGATGTCGAGATCCAGCGTGCGGGCGGCATTGGGCATGCCCCGCTCGCGGCCATGCGCCGCCTCGATCAGTTGCAAGGCCTTCAGCAGCGCCGCCGGCTCCGGCTCCTGCCAGCCCGTCGACGCTTCCAGCCGCACCATCCCGTTCACGTAGTCGGGCTGATCCGAGCGTGGCATCGGCGTCGAGCGGTACCATCGCGAGCGCGTGATCAGATCAAGCCCGGTTAGGTCCGCCAGCGCACCTATCGCCTCGTTACAAAGTTGATAGGATGTTCGACCGTCCGCAGCCGCGAGATTGCCCCCGAGCGCGATCAGGATCATGGCAGCCGTCGGGCCGGGAACAGAAATGCCATCGCAGAATGGCGCCCGACAAGGAAACGAACCCAGGGAACCGCACCTATGATCTTCAGGCAGGACGAACGCGTCTGTCTCTTCATCGATGGAGCCAATCTTTACTCAGCATCGCGCAGTCTCGGCTTCGACGTCGACTACCGCAACCTGCTGGCCTTCTTCCGCGCCCGCGCCAACGTGGTCCGGGCGTATTACTACTCGGCGGTGATCGATACCGAGGAGTATTCGCCGCTGAAGCCGCTGACCGACTGGCTCGCCTATAATGGCTATACCCTGGTGACCAAGCCGGCACGCGAGCATGCCGACGCGAACGGTCGGCGGCGGGTCAAGGGCAACATGGACGTCGAGCTGGCGATCGACATGCTGGAGCTTGCACCGCGTATGGACCATGCGGTGCTGTTCAGCGGCGACGGTGACTTCCGGCGGCTGGTGGAGGCGGTGCAGCGCCAGGGGGTACGGGTCACGGTGGTGTCGTCGATCCGCACCAGCACCCCGATGGTGGGCGACGATCTGCGCCGGCAGGCCGACCAGTTCCTTGAGTTGGCCGACATCGCGCCTGAGTTCACCCGCCGGCAGATGGAGCCGCGGGCGCCGCGCACGACCGGACGCGCCGGAACCGGCGAACACGCCGCGGAGCCCGACATCGCGGTATGATACGAGTGAGTCGATACAGTCCGGGTGCGGCCGGGGAGCAGGATGACGTCGAACACGACCCCGAACACCTCGTCCGCTGATGCGGCAGAGCCGTCACACGATTGCCCGCGCTGCCCCCGGCTCGTCGCCTATCGGACGGCGAACCGACAGGCGCAGCCGGAATGGTGGAACGCGCCGGTGCCAAGCTGGGGTGCCCGTGATGCGAGGCTGCTGGTGGTGGGGCTCGCACCCGGGGTACGCGGCGCCAACCGGACCGGCCGTCCCTTCACCGGGGATTTCGCCGGCATCCTGCTCTATGAGACCCTGATCCGCCATGGCTTTGCCCGGGGTACCTACGCGGCGGCGCCGGACGACGGTCTGACGCTGCCGGGAGTCAGGATCGTGAATGCCGTTCGTTGCGTTCCGCCGGAGAACCTGCCGACCCCAACCGAGATCCGCACCTGCAATGGGTTCCTTGCCGCGGAGCAGGGGACCATGCCCGAACTGCGCGCGGTCCTGGCGCTCGGCGTGGTGGCGCACAACGCCGTGTTGCGTTCGCGCGGGCTTCCCGTGACGCGTCAGCCGTTCCGACATGGTCAGGTGCTGACCCTGAGCGATGGGACACTGCTTGCCGACAGCTATCATGTGTCGCGCTACAACACGAACACGGGCAAGCTGACGACGGCGATGTTCGAGACCGTGGTGGCGTCGCTGCGCGAACGGCTGACGGCCGCAGCCTGAGCGGCGGGCAGCGGTGGGGGCGGCCGGCCCCGCCGCCCCGCCCCCCCCGCCGTACGAACCCCGGGCCGCCCCCACCCAGGCCGC
>CAXUBN010000004.1:36718-39527 GCA_964249255.1 uncultured Acetobacteraceae bacterium
GGCGTCGCTGCTCGTACGGCTGTGGGCCGCGGCCTGAGCGGCGGCATCGGCGGCGACGGCCGGACCGTCCGACCGTCCCCAGCCTCTGTCCTACGCCTTGGCGGCACCCTCGCTGGCGGCGGTGGTAAGGGCCTCGCCCAGCGCCTTGACCTTCTGAGCGTTCTGGCCCTCGGTCTTTCCGGCCAGGGTGACGGTCTCGTGGCCCAGCTTGGCGACCAGCTTCTGCACCGCGGCGCCATCGATCGTGTCGGCGTGCAGGTGCTTCTTGAGGCTCTCCAGGTCGCGCACGATCCCCTTCACGCCGGGCGCATCCAGCTTCTCCAGCGTGGCCTCCCAGCCCTCGATGTTCTTCACGGCGGCACCGATGGTGAAGCTCTTGAGCCCCTCCTTGATGTGCTTGATGGTGGCGTCGAACTGCGGCATTTGGGTATCCTTGGCTTGTGGTGACGGCCGCACGCTCGCGGTGCCCGCACGCGACGTCCAAGCCCAAGGCAATGCGCCGGTTCGCCCGCTGTCGCGATCTTGAGCGCACCTGTCTCGGGTGCTGCCGGTCAGCCGCGGTCGCGCAGCAGCCGGGCCTTGTCGCGCTGCCAGTCGCGCGCCGCGATCGCATGCCGCTTGTCGACGTTCTTGCGGCCCTCGCCCAGTCCCAACGTCACCTTGGCCACGCCGCGCTCGTTGAAATGGATGTCGAGCGGTACCAGCGTGTATCCGCTGCGCTTCACCTCGCCCAGCATCTTGTCGATCTGCTTGTTGTGCAGCAGCAGCTTGCGCGGCGCCCGCGGCTCGAAGCGCGACAGGACGCCGCCCTGGTATTCGGGGATGTAGCAGTTGAACATCCAGACCGCGCCGTCGCGCTCGGCCGCGTAGGCCTCGGTGATCGTGGCGCGGCCGAGGCGCAGGCTCTTCACCTCCGGCCCCTTCAGGACGATGCCGGCCTCCACCGTTTCCTTGATGGTGTAGTCGAACCGGCCCTTGCGATTCTGCGCGGCGATGCCGTGCGAGATCATGCCGCTCTTCTTCGCGTCCTTGTTCGCCATGGTACCGCGTCAGCCGAGGAGGCCGACCTCCTCCAGCGCCGTGCGCACCAGCGCCTGCGTCGCGTCCCCCACCGGCGCCAGCGGCAGTCGGCAGAATGCCCCACAACGGCCGAGCAGGCTCGCCGCATACTTCACCGGCGCCGGGCTGCTTTCCGCGAACAGGGCGTCATGCAGCGGCAGCAGCGTTTCCTGGATCGCCATCGCCCCGCGCACGTCGCCGCGGTCCCAGCTGTCCTGCATCCGCGCGCAGAGCGCCGGCGCCACGTTGGCAGTGACGCTGATGCAGCCCGAGCCGCCGGCCGCGTTGAAGGCCAGCGCGGTGCCATCCTCGCCCGACAGCTGGCAGAACTCCGCGCCTGCGGCCCGCTTGACCTGCAGCGGCCGCATCAGGTTGGCGGTGGCGTCCTTGCAGCCCACGATGTTGGGATGGCGTGCCAACCGCGCCATGGTCGCCACGCTCATGTCGATCACGCTGCGGCCGGGGATGTTGTAGATGAAGATCGGCAGGTCCACCGCGTCGGCGATCGCCGTGTAGTGCCGGAACAGCCCGTCCTGGGTCGGCTTGTTGTAGTATGGCGTCACCACCAGGGCGGCATCGGCGCCGGCGTCGCGTGCGTGCCGGGTGGTCTCGATCGCCTCGGCGGTGCTGTTGGAGCCGGTGCCGGCCAGCACGCCGGCCCGGCCGCGCGCCACGCGAACCGCGATGTCGATCAGCCGGCGATGCTCGGCGTGGCTCAGGGTCGGGCTTTCCCCGGTGGTGCCGGTCGGCACCACGGCGCTGCTGCCGCTCTCGATCTGCCAGTCGACGTGCCGCTCGAAGGCCGCCTCGTCCAGGGCGCCATCCGGACGCATCGGGGTGATAAGGGCGACGATCGATCCCTTGAACATCGGCCTCTCCAACGCTTGCCGGCCGAGACCATACCGGGCTGGCGCTCGGCCACCCACCTGTCGGGACGGTTGCGCATCGCCTCGCGGCCTTTCGGCCATCCTGCACATTATCGCACGCGGGCATGCCCGAACAAGGCGCCGACTTGCCCGGTGGCGGTTGCCGCCCGATGCTGGCCTTCCACCATGCAAGCCGCTCTACCCCTTGCCACGTCACACCGCGACCTCCCCGCATGGCGGCGGATCGCATTCCGGTTGCTGGCAATGACGCTTCCCTGCGGTTGCGCCGCTCGACCACCCATCCCGCCGCCTGGCACGATTGCCGCCACGCCAGCCGCGGCGGCACGGGCGGATCTCGATGCCGCCGCATCCGAGCCGGCCGACGCGGTGGCGACGCGGCTGACGATGTATCTCCGCCTGCTGGAGCCGAACGGCGGCACGGCGCCGGAAATCGCCGGCTTCCTGGACCAGAACCCAACCTGGCCGAACCGTCCGCTGCTGCTGCACCGGCTGGAACATGCGATCGCCACCGAACCCGACCCGGCGGTGCTGGCCCCGCTCTGCCGAACCATCGTCCTCGCCACGGCGGCGGCGCTGGAACGCTGCGGGGAACTCGGGCCCCCGAACCCGACGCTGATTGCCGAGGCGCGGACAGCCTGGATCGGTGGCAACGATCAGCCGGACGCGGAAGCGGCCCTGCAGCGACACTGGGGGCGCTGGCTTTCCCGGGAGGACGACTGGCAGCGGTTCGACCGGCTCGAAGGTGCGGGAAACCTCGCGGCGGCGCAGCGGGTGGAGCCGCTGCTGTCGCCGGCGGACCAACCGCTGGCGCTGGCCAGGCTGGCGCTGCGGGGCGGGAGGGCACCCCCCCGGCCGGCGGCGCG
>CAXUBN010000005.1:0-37622 GCA_964249255.1 uncultured Acetobacteraceae bacterium
CCCATCGAGCTCGTCCTCATGGACGTGATGATGCCGGTGATGGACGGCCTGGAGGCCGTCCGGCGCATCCGCCTCGACCCGCGGATGACCCGGCTGCCGATCATCATGCTGACGGCCAAGGCGATGCCGGACGACCAGGAGCGCTGCCTGTCGGCGGGCGCCAACGACTACATGGCCAAGCCGCTCGACGTGGACAGGCTGCTGTCCCTCGTGCGCGTGTGGATGCCGCGCTAGGACCGGTCGTGAGCGACGCCGCCGAGGACATCGAGATCCACCTGCTGCTGGAGGCGCTGCATCGGCGCTACCACTACGACTTCCGCCACTACGCGCGGGCCTCCATCAAGCGTCGCCTCCGGCTGGCGCGCGAGCGGTTCGGCTTCGACAGCCACTCGATGCTGCAGGATGCCCTGCTGCGGGACGCTGGCATGGTCCCCCGCCTGCTCGACTACCTGACCGTGCAGGTCAGCGAGATGTTCCGCGATCCCGGCTACTTCCGCGCCATCCGGGACAAGGTGGTGCCGCACCTCCGCACCTATCCCTCGCTCAGGGTGTGGATCGCGGGATGCAGCGGCGGCGAGGAACTCCATTCCCTCGCCATCCTGCTGCGCGAGGAGGGACTGCTCGACCGCACGCTCCTGTACGCCACGGACATCAATCCCGCCGCCCTGGAGACGGCCGCCTCGGGCGTCTACGCGCTCGACCGCATCAGCGCCTTCACCCGGAACCACCAGCGGTCCGGCGGGAGATCGTCGCTGTCCGACCATTACACGGCCGCCTACGGCCGCGCCGCGTTCGACAGGTCGCTGCGCGGCCGCGTGGTGTTCTCCGACCACAGCCTGGTCACCGACGCCGTCTTCGCCGAGTGCCAGCTGATCTCGTGCCGTAACGTGATGATCTACTTCGATCGCCCCCTGCAGGACAGGGCGGTGGGCCTGTTCCGCGACTCCCTCGCACGCGGGGGCTTCCTGGGCCTGGGATCGCGGGAAAGCCTGCGCTTCTCCGAGCACGCCGACGCGTTCACCGAGTTCGTCGGCGAGGAGAAGATCTACCGGCGGCGGGACCGGTGACGGACGCGTCGGTCACCGGTCTCCCGGTCCGGGCGCCAAACCGGGCGCCAGTCCGGGCACCAGTCCGCGCGATCGTCATCGGGGCGTCGGCGGGTGCCGTCCACGCGCTGTCGCGCATCCTGCCTGCCCTGCCGGCCGATTTTCCCCTCCCGGTGCTGATCGTCGTCCACGTTCCCGCCGACCGGTCCGACCTGGCACCCTTGTTCGGGACCAGGTGCCGCGTTGCGGTCCGGGAGGCCGAGGACAAGGCGCCGATCCTCCCCGGCGTCGTCTGCTTCGCGCCGCCGGGCTATCACCTGCTGGTGGAGGAGGACCACACCATGTCCCTGTCGGTCGACGAGCCGGTGCTCTACGCGCGCCCCTCCATCGACGTGCTGTTCGAGAGTGCCGCCGACGCCTACGGCGCCGGCCTGGTCGGCGTGATCCTGACGGGGGCGAACGAGGATGGTGCCGAGGGCCTGCGTGCGGTGGTCGCCGCCGGCGGCACCGCCCTGGTCGAGGATCCCGCCACGGCGGCGGCACCGACGATGCCGCGCGCCGCGCTGGCCCGGAGCGGCGGGGCGCGGCCGATGCCGCTGGACGCGATCGCGACCCATCTCGTGGGCCTGGGACATCCATGAGCGGGCTGCCGGAGCCGATCGAGTTCCTGATCGTCGACGATCTCGAGGAGAACCTCCTGGCGCTGGAAGCCCTGCTGAGGCGTGACGGGCTCGCCTTCCTCAAGGCGCGGTCGGGCGACGAGGCGCTGGAGCTGCTGCTGAGCCATGACGTGGCGCTGGCGCTGCTCGACGTGCAGATGCCCGGGATGGACGGCTTCGAGCTGGCCGAGTTCATGCGCGGCGTCGAGCGCGTGCGCCACGTCCCGATCATCTTCCTCACCGCCGGCGCCGTGGGCATCCAGCGACGGTTCCGCGGCTACGAGGCCGGCGCGGTCGACTTCATCCAGAAGCCGATCGAGCCCGACATCCTGCGGGGCAAGGCCAACGTCTTCTTCGACCTGCACCGGCAGCGCCGCCAGATCCAGGTCCAGCACGATGCCCTGGCCGATGCGGCGGGTCGCCTCGAGGACCAGGTCCGGGAACGGACCGCCGAGCTCGAGGATGCGCTCGCGCGCCTGAGGGTCGAGACGACCGACCGGGAGCGGGCGGAGGCCTCGCTCCGCCAAAGCCAGAAGATGGAGGCGGTGGGCCAGCTGACGGGCGGCATCGCCCACGACTTCAACAACATGCTGACCGGCATCATGGGCGCGCTCGACCTCATGCGGCGGCGGATCGCCGCGGGCCGCCATGGGGAGCTCGGCCGATACATGGAGGCCGCGTCCGCGTCTGCGGAACGGGCCGCCTCCCTGACCCATCGGCTCCTCGCCTTCTCCCGCCGGCAGTCGCTCGACCCCAGGCCGGTCGAGATCAACGGCCTGATCCGCTCGATGTCAGACCTGATCGAGCGCGCGATCGACGAGACGATCGGCCTGAACCTCGTCCTACCCTCGGGGCTCCCGTCCGGGATGGTCGATCCCCACCAACTCGAGAGCGCGATCCTCAACCTGGCCCTCAACGCGCGCGATGCCATGCCCGACGGGGGCGACCTGACGGTGGAAACGGCCGTCGTGGACCTGCGTGAGGCCGGTATCGCGACGCGATCGGGCCTGTCCCCCGGACGGTACCTGACGATCGCCGTGTCCGATACCGGCACCGGCATGCCGCCCGAGATCGTCGACAAGGTGTTCGATCCCTTCTTCACCACCAAGCCGCTGGGGCAGGGGACGGGGCTGGGCCTGTCCATGGTCTACGGCTTCGTCCGGCAGAGCAGCGGGGCGGTACGCATCCACAGCCAGGTCGGCGTCGGCACCTCGGTCCGGCTCTACCTGCCCACGACCGATGCAGCCCCCCTGGACCCGGCGGAGACGGCACCCGATGCCCCCCACGGTGCCGGCGAGCGGGTGCTGGTCGTCGAGGACGATCCCGCCGTCCGGATGCTGGTCTGCGAGGTTCTGGAAGAGCTCGGCTATCATGCGATGGCGTTCGCCGACCCCATCGCGGCGATGCCCGTCCTCGCATCCGGGGATCGCATCGACCTGATGATCTCCGACGTGGGCCTGCCGGGCATGAGCGGGCGCGAGCTGGCGGAGACTGCGCGCCGGCACAGGCCGAGTCTGCCGATCCTGTTCATCACCGGCTACGCCGAGAACGCCGCGATCCGATCCGGCTTCCTGGGCACCAACATGGCGATGATCACCAAGCCGTTCTCACTGGACGCGTTCGCGTCGAAGGTCGGCGAGATGATCACCTCCGTGCCGGACGAGCGGATCGATCGCTGATCGGCCTGCCGAGAGTTGGCAGCATCCCATCGGAGGGGGCGGTCGTGGGGCGCTTTTCAGGAGCGTCACATCGCAACGGCAAGGACCTTTCCATCACCGGCACTCGCCCCCATCCGGCTCGCCCTCGACGCGCACGCGATCTCCTAGCCGCCACTGTCGTGATGATGGGCCGGCCGTGGATCAGGATGAAACTGCTCCCATACAGGCCAGGCGCGATGGTCGAAGTCGATGTTGGCGCCATTGCACTATCGGCTCCGCTCGATGCATGAGCCTGAGGCAGCCTGTCGACGTATGTTCCAATCGTCCTGTCAGGACGGCCGTCGCGGTCCTGCAGCATCGCGAGCGTCGACCTAGATCGCGGCAAGAAGGCCGTGCCGGTCATGCTGACGTTTGCCGTGATGGCAACCAGACGAAGCGAGTTCGAGATCAGTGGCATCCCGTCCCCGCAACCATCTTCAGTGGATGCGCGAGTATGGCAGGAACAGCGGACAATCCTGCCGGGGTCGGCGGCCGTCCCGCGTTCCACCATGACCTGGTTGGGCCAGCCGGATCATCAACGCGATGTCGCCCACAGCCTCAATCTCGGGGGATACGATCGGGCAGGCCCGAAGGATCCTCGACACCCATCCTGCGGCGTGTCGAGGGGGTTGCCGAAGCCACCCGGGCTTGAAAGCGTTCCGACGACGACGGCGACCCGCAGCCTGGGCTGCGGCGGTTCGTCTGGCAGGCTGCATCAGGTTTCGAGGTCCTCCGCGAAGAAGCGGCGCAACGCGTTCGCGAGCGCTGCCGGCTGCTCCTCGGGGATGAAATGTCCGCAGTGGGGCATGGTCATCCCCTGCACGTCGGACGCGAACTCCCGCAGTGGGCCGGCCATGTCGGCGATGGAGCCCTGGTCCGCGCCAATCGCGAGGACGGGCATGACCAGTTTGGATTTGGCGCAGAGCTCCTGGTTCTGCCGCACCGAGGTGGCCGCGGCGCGATAGAATGCCAACCCGGCGCGGATGCCGCCGTCCTTGACGAAGACGCGCAGGTACTCGTCGAGATCGGCATCCGAGAAGGCCTCCGGATTGGCGGTCTTGCGGCGCAGGAACCAGTCGAGATAGGCGCGCTCGTGACCCGAGATCAGCAGCTCCGGCAGGTCGGGGATGGCGTGAAACGGAAAATGCCAGGTCCGCCACGCCCGCTCCGGCGCGGTCGGCAATAGCTCCGGCAGCGTGATGCCCGGTATCCCGGCATCGAGCAGCGCGAGTCGGACGACGACATCCGGAAACAGCGACGCGAACAGATAGGCCACCCAGGCGCCGACGTCGTGCGCCGCGATGAAGCAGCGCGACACCCCCAGCACGTCGAGCAGGCCCCGCAGTCGCTCCGCGACCGTGCGGGTATCATAGCCGTCCTGCGGCCGGTCGGAGTCGCCCTGGCCCGGCAGGTCGGGAGCGATGATGGCGAACTCGGCCGCCAGCAGCGGCATCACCCGCCGCCACGCGTACCAGCTCTCCGGAAATCCGGCGAGCAGCACCAGGGTGCGCTTGGTATCGTCGCCGCCCGCCACGTAGTGCAGCCGGATGCCATCCACGGTGGCGTAGCGGTGCGCGAAGCCCGGCAGTTCCGCATCCGGACGCGATGCCGGTTCGGCAGCGATGACGGTCGAGGCGTTCATGATGGATCTCCCGGGACGAAACAGGATGGTCGGCGCGAGACCGAGCCATGGACGGCAGGTCGCCGCTGCGGCGGCCCTGAAGCGGGAGGCCGGCGCCGCCTGGCGCGATCGGCACCGCCACCGGCCGCAGCCATGGGTGCAGGCGCTACAGGATCCCGCCACGCCGTCACGCCGGGCCCGCGACCCCTGCCGGAGTCCCCCTCAGTACGATTGACCCATCCCCGCCGAGAACGATCGCGTCATCTGGTCCTGTCCTGTCCGCAGGCTGTCCAAGAAGCCGGGCCCGCCGGATGGCGCGGGTTGGCACGCTCCGGTCGGGAACAGGCTCATCACCGGGCAGGTCGGCAGCCCTCGGGGCGGCGGCGCTGCATAGACCACCCGCCCGGGCGGCGCGGCCGTCCCGTATGGCGGCGCCCCATATCCGGCCGGCCCCGCCGTCGCCGATCCCGCCGGCTGGCCGTAGGTCTGCCCCATGCCGCCGATGCAGCCGCCGAGCGCCAACCCGATCCCTCCCAGCATCAGGCCGCGACCAAGTCCCATCATGGCGATCTCCCCCGTGCATGCCGCATCGGCACAGGACCCGTTGCGCGGGCTGATCCTGTTCGAACGCGCATCGTTTCGGCAACTCGCCGTCGATCACGCTTGCTCGACCAACGCTCCGTCGCGGCAAGACCGCCCCGGGTTTCGCGCACCGGCCCCGCCTGTGCCGCAGGACGCTGTGCAAGGCTGCCGCACCCTGGGCGTTCTTGCCCACACGCTCATCGCTCCCGAGGTCGTTCCACCGTCATGATCCAAGCCCGACGCACGGGTCGTCACCATGCCCGCTACTGCCCACAACTCCTTCTAGCCCCTGGAGGCTGTCAGGCACTGACGGCGAGTTCCGCGGCGCGTCGGAGCATCAGCACGACGAAGGCCACCAGGTGTAGGCCTGCGCGTGTTCCGGGCAGGCGAACGACCTCAGGGGGTGATGCCCCGCTCTGCCGCGGCCGCGGCGGCCCGCTCCCCGGTGTAGCCCTGGCCGACATGGGCGAGGTCGACGCTCTGGCCCGTCGCGCCTGCACCGCCTCGGCCAGGGCGGCCACCTCGGTGGCATCAGAAACGACTCCACGTGCCCAGTCGCGGCCGCCGGTCCTGCACCGGTCGTCGTCAGGGTGATCCCAAGGCCGGCGAGCAGGGCCTGGAATTGGTGGCGGTCGAGATCCGTCGGCATGTCCTTCTGGGGACATGCCGCTTTTCAGCCGTCCCATTCATACCCCCTTGCAGCTTCGTGCGTGCGGCGTCGGCCAGGAACCGGCTGCGGTTGCCGCTCACCCTGTCGATCGCTTTCAGCACGTCCTCAGGCAGCATGACGTTGATCCGGACCGATCGCGGCGCCGTCACCGGCGCATCCACCAGGAATCCCACGGCGTCCGCGTTGTGCGGGTCGGTCATCACCGCGTCGAGCTCGGCCGGAACCGGTACCGCCTCGCCGTCCTCGGCTATGCCCTCCAGGTGCAGCGCCAGCGCCTCGGCGGCCGCGCGCCTGGCTTCCTCAAGGGTGCGGCCGGCGGTGACGCAGCCGGGCAGATCGGGGAAGTCCACGCCGTAGTCGCTGCTGGCGTCCTTGCGGAGGAGCGCGATGTAGGCAGCCATGGGCATCACCTCAGCTTCACCCCGGCCTGCCTCTCGATGCTCCGCAGCGTGCCGATCGGCAGGTCACGCCTGGGATGCGGCACCGTCACCCGGCCGCGGCGGGTGGGATGCTTGAACCGCCAGTGATCACCCCTGGTGGCGACATGAAGCCATCCATCCGGCTTGATTGCCCAGATGATCTCTCGATCGTTCATGTGTAATCATACACATGCCTAACCAAGCGCGACGATAAGAGCGTGGGTAGATGTGTATTGGCTGACGTCAGGTCTTGTTCACGGCATCCATCGGTCCAGCCACCTCTCGACGTCCCTGCCTCCACCGTCGTCCGCGCGATCCGCAACACCGACTGCCGGGCGTGGTCCGGTAGCCGCGGCCAGGGCGTCAGCGGCTCGGCGAGGGCGGGATCGGCGGTCATCTGCTCCGTACCTGGTCCTGCCCCAGCCAAACCACGCCGGGGCTGCGCCGGATCCTCAATTCCTTAATCGTAAGCACGCCTCAACCTGATCCGGCCAGGGCAGACAGCATCGTCGCAGTGTCCCAGTGAAACGGCTGCAGCGTCAGGATCAGACCGTCGCATACGTTGATCTGCTGCAGCAGCGGCCAGTCCGTTTGCAGCCCGGTGGCACGCGCGGTGGCATGAACATGCGAGCGGCTGAACAGCACCGCCTCGTCATCGGTCAGGAAGACGTGCGGGTCGCGGACCGACAGCGCAGACCAGACCGCGCGGAAGCCGTGCATCCAGGCTTCGAACCCGGCATGCCCGTGCCATTCACCGCCATAGGGCAGGGCCGCCGGCTGCCGGATCAGGCAGTCCGGGTGCAGCGTTGCGGCGACGGGCGCGAAGTCGGGCGCCTCTGCGGCCATGTAGGCCTCCTCGGCGGCATAGAAGCGCGCCAGTACCATCTGCGCGGCGATCATGCGGCACCTTCAGCGATGACTTGGTTCAAGGCAGCAATGCGATCGTCCCTGGGTGCGACCTGGAGGTTCATCCAGAACTCGGGCGAGGTGCCAAGCCGCTCGCTGAGCAGGATCGCCGTCCTGGCCGGCACGTTCCGCTCACCGTCTAGGATTTTGGTGACCCGGTTCGTCAGCACGTCGAGCTCCCTCGCCGGCGCTGCGCCCCCTCCTGTTGAGCCGCCTGCTCCGCCACTCTCCGACAAAATCCCTTCTGCCGTTGGTCGCGGTGGGCATCGCGGCCTCGCGCGGGCGTCCCGAAAATTCCGACCTCCGTCGAAACCGAGAGGCGGCCCTCGTGCTTCTCTTCGCGGCTGCTGAAAGACCGCACATCGGGCGCCCAGGACCGCGAGGCGGCCACTCGCGATGACCGAAACCAAGGCCGCGGTCTTCATGCGGCGGTGGAAAGGCCGATTCTTCCGACAGCCCCATCATCTCCAATCAGGAATCGCATCATGCTCAAAGACCCGCGCTCACAATATTCCAGACCGGGCTCGAGCATCGAGCTGCAGGACGCCCCCGGAACGCAGCAGGCGATGAGCGTCAAGCCGGACTGCGGCGAGACGTCCTACAAGGGCTCGGGCCGTCTGGACGGGCGCCGGGCCCTGCTCACCGGTGCCGACTCCGGCATCGGCCGCGCCGCCGCAATCGCCTTTGCCCGCGAGGGCGCCGACGTCGCCATCTCCTACCTGCCCGCCGAGCAGGAGGACGCGGAGGAGGTCGCCCAGCTCATCCGGGAGGCGGGCCGCAAGGTCGTGCTGCTGCCCGGCGACATCACGAGCGAGGCGTTCTGCCAGCGTCTCGTGGCGGACGCCGTGGCGCAGCTCGGTGGCCTCGACATCCTCGTCAACAACGCCAGCCAGATGGGCAGCACCGAGGGCCTGCTCGCCACGACGAGCGAGCGCTTCGACAGCCTGATGAAGACCAACGTCTACTCGTTGTTCTGGATCACCAAGGCCGCCGTGCCGCACCTGCCGCCGGGTTCGGCGATCATCAACACCACCAGCATCCAGGGCTACACCCCGTCGGCCAGCATCTTCGACTACGCCATGACCAAGGCCGCCATCGCCAACTTCACCAAGGGATTGGCCGAGCCGCTGATGGGTGAGCACGGCATCCGCATCAACGCCGTCGCGCCTGGCCCGATCTGGACACCGCTGCAGGAAGCGGATGGCGAAGAGGAGAAGCTGAAGAAGCTCGGCCAGAGCACGGCCTTCGGCAGACCAGGCCAGCCCGCCGAGCTGGCACCGGTCTACGTCCTGCTCGCGTCCGAGGAAGGCAGCTACCTGACCGGCGAGGTCTACGGCGTGACCGGCGGCTCGGGCATCGCCTGACGATATTCACGATCAGTTCGATTCGTCGGGGCCCGCGGCAGCGGGTTCCCGGCGGATCGGCCTGATCTCGTGGTCAGGATTGTGTGGACTGGATGGCGATCTTCGCAAGATTCAGGATCTACCTCCACGTCCTGGGCATCCTGATTGCTACCGTCTCACCCACCTTGCTCGCGTCGACGGTTGCTCGCCGATGTCGTGTTCGCGATCGCATCCAGCGACACGAAGCTGTGCAACACCCTGGTCGCGGTGACGCCGGGCGGCGGCAAATCGCTGTTGCCGGATGCTGGCGGTCACCCGCTTGGCCATGCTGATGATGTGACGATACGGGCGGCCCCGAGCGTGCGTGCTAGCCCTTCTGCAAGCCCTTGTTGGTGGTGTTCTGGGCGATGTTGCCTTGATGCCCCTGCTCCGCGAGGTTCGGGTCGCCCTTCTTCATGACACCGTCTCGTTCCGGGGTTCCGGCATGCGCGTCGCCAGCGTGGGGGCTCTGCTGATCCGGGGGAACCGGCGGGGGGTGCGAGGTCATGGTTCGAGCTCCTCCAAGGCTTAGCCTGCCATCCGCGGTGCCGGAGCCGGACGCCCGGTCTCGGCACCGCAGACCGACCTCCCCCGAACGCCCGGGTATGCTGCCCGTTGCAGCACCGTCTCGCGTCCCAATTCCACACCCTCCGTGGGGCAGTGGGGCGGCACTCGGCATGACGTCGATGCGCCGTGGCACCCCGGCACTCAACGCCGTTCAGCACCACCATCGGTCGTCCAGCTCCTCGCCCACCGGCCACGCGGTCAGCGAGGCCCGCGCCAGCCGGCCGAACATGACATCGACCATGCCGTGCTAAGCGGTCGTCTCGACGCTCCAGGTGGCGGAGTTGATCAACGGCGAGCGCTCGAGTGCTGCCACGACCGCGTCTAGTTCCGCCGGCTCGGCCGTGGTGGGCACCAGCCTGGCGGCAAGCTCCACCTGCTGGACGCTGTCGGACAGCACGTCTACCTCCCGCACCGGGTAGTTCGCCCGCCCCAGCTCGACGTCCAGCAGGTCGCGTACGTCCGACACCGCCTCGGGTCGGCAGACCGCATGGATCTGGTACTGCGCCTCGGTCACGTCGGCGGCGATGGGGCGGCGGTTGACCCAGTTCACCAGCGGCCGGAGCAGGGTGTTGGCCGCCAGCACCGCGGCGGTCAGCAGGACGGCCTCGACAGGCAGACCGCCGCCGGCGCACGCCCCGACCGCGGCGGAGCACCACAGCGTCGCCGCGGTGTTGAGGCCGCGGATGTTGGTGCCGTCCTTCAGGATCACGCCGGCACCCAGGAAGCCGATGCCGCTGACCACGTAGGCGATGATCTGGGTGCCGCCCTCCACCCCGTGCAGCCGCAATCCCAGTTCGGCGAAGGCCGCGGCACCCAGTGCCACCAGGACGTTGGTGCGCAACCCCGCGGTGCGCTGCCGCCACTGGCGCTCGAAGCCGATCGCGGTGCCGAGCACGAAGGCCGTGATGAACACCGCGGCGGTCTGGCCGGCGCCCGCGATGTCCGGCCAATCCGGAAGATGAGGCATCGTCGCCCTCCTACGTCTCGCCCCGCTCGTGCGCGGACCGAGCCGTCTCGGCGGCCACCCCCTGCACCGCGGTGAAGACGACCTGCCAATCCCGACGCACCTCCGCCGATGCCGCCGCTGCCGCGTCCACGATGCCGGCGGAGAGCAGCTCCTCGGGCGCCGCCGCCATCAGCCCGCCCCGCCTCAGTGCGGCGAGCAGCACGCCGGAGACGGAGGCGAGCGCGCGCACCTGCTGCCGCAGGGTGGCCAACTCCTGCCTGATGTTCTCGTCGGTCATCGCGACCCGCTCCGTCGAAGTCGGTTCATGGCGTGTGATCGGTCGTCCCGGCATCGGTGGCCGGTAGGCGGCCAACCGTCCCGCAGCGGTCTTCGCCCAGATCGCGCGTCCCTGGCCGGGGCACGTCGGCCACGGTTCCGACGCCAGAGCCGCATGCCGACATGCGACAACCAGACGGACAGGCGCAGCATGACAAGGACGCCTTCCGGGCGCAGCAGGCCCATGCGGAGGAACAAGCGCCCCGCTCCGACTGCGGCCGTTGCCCCTGCGAGGCAGGCTCGGATGACGAGCGCGCGGCCGACATGCGCCACGCGATCCTTGATCGATGGATCTTCCGATCGGCACGGCAAGGTCATGATCGTCGCCCTCACCCTGCGAGGATCGCGACCTGGAACACCTTCCAGACCACGAGCAGCACGGCGAGCATCCGGTGTTCGAACGGTTCGATGTCCCGGTGCGCGATCGGACAGCCGCTGGTGCCATCGAGGCTCCAGCACATGACGAGACATGGGCGCAGCGGCGCGCTCGCGACGGTGGTGGGCCGCTGCGGGACGGCGGTGCTGGTGTCGTTCGGACCGATGCGGGTCCACGTGGTCACGATGGCGGCCATGATGGCGCCCTTCTGTTTGCTCGAGCGTTGCCCGAGCCCGGAGGACGGCGGCCGCCGGGGCGCCTAGAGGCTGCCCCCGGTCAAGCCTGCACGGTCCCGGGCCCGGTTCAGCCCCTGCGAGACGACGGCAGACGCGGCGAAGCGCCTACTGTCGCCCTCGACGGGCTGGCGGGTGCTGGATCGGGGGTACATCGGTTTCCCTGGACCTGTTGCGGATAAACCCCGGAGAGACCGGAGACGACGGCGTTGTGGGCGAGCGAGGCCAAGGACTCGCATCCCGTGCGGGAGGCGCGATATACCCATCCCCGGTATAGGGTCAAGCGGGACGTGAGCGAGAACGCGAGGGAACAGGCGAAGCTGCTGAAGCGGCTGAACCGCATACGCGGCCAGATGGAGGCGTTGCATCGCGCACTGGAGCAGGACAAGGGCAGCACCGCCGTTCTCCAGCAGGCGACGGCCTGCCGTGGCGCGCTCGACGGCTTCATCGCCGAGGTGATCGAGGACCACATCCGCGAGCAGGTCGTGAAGCCGAAGAATCGCGCCCAGGCCAGCGAGGCCGCCGAGGAGCTGATCGGCATCGTGCACTCATACCTGACCTGACGCGGTTACGCGGTTCGTCGGGCACGTGATCGACAGCATGGGGCTGGGTGGCTAGTGGCTCCCGCAGCGGCACAGGCCGATGCGGCCGGTGTCGGCGAAGCAGGGGATCGCCATCGAGACCAGGAGCGGCAAGGTCAGCGCCGTGACTGGTCGTGCGGCTGTGGCGATCATGTTCGGACCGTACTGATCACGCATCGGCCGGGCTAAATATCCCTGGAACAGCCTGCCGCTGGGCCACAGCAGGGTGGATATATAAGGATCGGCATGCTCCCTGGTGCTCGCGGCTCGCCAGTTCCCCATGGAACGCATCTTCGAGTCGCCGCCCTCGTCGGCGGCGGCCTGGCACAGGACGGCGGCTCCCCGACCTACTGCCTGCACCAGAAGCTAGGTGACATGCGCGCCCAGCGTCAGCGCATCAATCAGCTCGACCCGGTCGAAACTGATATTCTGTCAAGCGACGTCAGGCATATCCGAATATCTACATTCATGAGAAGTTACCGAAAGGTTGAACGGGGTGAAGCTCAGGGCGCGGTCTTCGTGGAGGGCACCACGATTTGGCTGGTCTGAGTTGCCCGCACCTGCTGGATCTGGCCGGCATACTGCGCAGCCAACTGCTGGTGGGTTGACTGCCATTGCAGGAGCGACTGCAACGCCCAGGCGCTACGCAGATCCTGAGCTTGGGCGTCGCCGCTCAGGTTGGTGACCGGGGCGGCGTTGAGGTCCGCGCCGTAGCTGACGGCCGTCAGCATCTCGTTGACGGTGAACGGCCGGGTGGTCATTGCCAGATAAAGCATCTGACGCTCCGACGAGTCTTCGGAGGCCCCACGCGTCGCGACGTCGTCGATCTTCCAGAGCGGAAGCTGATCATCGTAGCCGACCCTGTCATACTGGACGCCGTAGACGAGCGCGGTCTGGATGACATGATCTCCCGGCATGACATGGGATGATGCCCGTGCTTGAACGACGGCATCAACCGGACCACCGCCTGCCCCATCGTCTCCGGATCGGTTCGGCACCGCCGCAGGCCGGGCAGCGTGCGTCGTGAGAAGCCCGTTCCCGACGCCATCAGGAAGATGGCGGAAGCGCGGCGCGACGAGGGAAATGACAAGCAGAGGGACGATCAGGCAGGTGCCGATTGAGGCTGCCAGGATGCGTCTGTTCACGTCTCTGTCCTTGTCGTTCTCGGGACCTGCTCCTGAGCCGATATTTATAGGCACAGAACGATCTGCCCAGGCGACAAGAAACGAACTAGCCAAGCGATCGGCAGGCCTGTGAGTAAAGGCTTTGGTAACGCATAGTCACCTTACTAATCATAAGCGCTCCAAGTCTGATCTCTTGCACCACTTCCACTAACCAAGCAGATCGGGCTGGCGCGCAGGGGTGAGGAAGCGGCACGGTCGTGCCGGAGGTGTGGCAATTGCGGGAGCGCTGCCGCCGTTGGAAGACGGCGTGAGGCGGTAGAGCCTGCGCCGTCAGTTGGCCGAGCGACGTCCGGCGCCGGTCCCAGTCGTCCCTTCCGCGCCAATCCACCTGCTCCGTCAGATCACCTTCATCCGAAGATTAAAGCTCAATCCGATCAGCGATCATCTCGACCCGTGATTCGTCGATGACGTGCCTGATATCGTCTCGCACGATCACGCCCCCTGCCGTGGCGTGTGCTGGTGGGACGCACCGCCTCGCCCACACGGGCCAGCAGGCACGGTTTCCGGCTCGATGGAGTCCAGGAACGCGCCGAGGATCCCGTTGAAGTCGTCGGCGGCTTCGAACGGCGGGAAGTGGCCAAGCCCCGGCATCGTCACCAGGCGCGCGCCCGGGATGGCCTCCACGATCCGTTCGGCCGCGTGGACCGGCGCGTTGACGTCGAGCTCCCCCGCGACGACGAGCGTCAGATGGGAGATGGCGGGCAGCCGTGCCGCGAGTTCCAGGCCGGAGATCATCTCCCACATGCCCGCATGGAACTCCGGGGATTGCTGGAGCAGGCTCCTTGTCGTGCGCGTCAGGACGTCGGGACGGCGTGCGCGGAAGTCGGCCGTGAACCACCGCTGGTTGGACAGCTCGGCGATCCGAGTCATGCCCTCATCCCGCGCCACGCGGGCACGGTCCCGGAGCGCCGCCCGGATCTCCCCCGGGAAGGTGCACCACGTGGCGACCAGACAGAGGGAACGGACCAGGTCGGGGCGCCGCAGGGCCAAGGACTGCGCGATCATGCCGCCGACCGAAAGGCCGACCACGTGGGCGGGGCGGCCTCCCAGGGCCTCGATCACGCCCTCCAACGTGCTGGCCATGTCATCGAAGGTCGGCGCCCGGCCGAGATCGTCGGATAGGCCATGACCCGGAAGGTCGAACGCCACCACCTGCCGCTCGTGGCCGAACGCCTCGAACTGCGCGCCCCATCAGGTCAGGTCCAGCCCCACGCCATGCAGGAACACCACGGGCAGCGCGCCCTCGGCTCCGGTGCGCGCGACGTTGATGCGTCCGATGTCGGGAACGTCTATGAACATGGTCAGCGTCCTACTTGATCCATGACGGGTTGCCGCCAGCTGCCGTCGGTGGACTGCAGCCAAGTTACGCTACAAATTGTAGCGTAATTGACGATGGACAAGGGGCCAGGGCAGGGTTGAACGCGACCACGATGACACCCGCCGGACATGAGGATGGTCCCGCGCCGCAGGTTCGGCGGCGGTCGGGGCGGCCCCGCAGCGCCGCCTCGCGCCGGGCCGTGCTCGATGCCGCCTATGCGATCCTGGTGGATGGAGGCTTGTCAGGGTTCTCGGTGGATGCGGTCGCCGCACGCTCGGGTGTTGCCAAGACGACGATCTACCGCTCCTGGCCCACGAAGAACCTGCTGATGTTCGAGAGCTTCCGCGAGGTCTTCGAAACGCAACTTGCCTTCGATCGCACGGGCTCGCCCGAGCACGACATGCGCGCCCTCATCGGCTCCCTGGCCCGCGCGCTCGGCGGACCCGCGGGCCGTCTGGCCGCCTCGGTCATGGCCGAGGCCCAGAGCGATGCCGACATCAGGACGCAGTTCATCGAGCACTTCTCCGACCCCCTGCGCCAACGTTCCACCACCGTGATCCACGGCGGCATCGAGTCCGGCCGGTTCCGCCATGACCTCGACATCCCGCGCCTTCTCGATGCCGCCGTCGGTGCGGTCTACCTGCGGCTCCTGCTCGGCCTGCCCCTGGACGATGCTTGGGCGGACGCGCTGGCATCCACCCTGCTGCGTGGGAGCCTGCCCACCTGCGGCATGACGCGCCCCTGAGCGGCAGGGTCAGGCGACCCGGTGCTGGCAAGATATGCGGGATCGGGGTGCTGACCATCCGGGCCTGGACTGCCGGCGGGATGCTGCGGCCCATGCGGCTGACCGACAGCGACCGGTCGTCGGCCGGCTTCCCGCGGCTGAGGTGGGCGTGATGGTGGGCCAGGTCGTGGCGCCAACCCAGCCCATTGGTGCTATGAACGAGCACCCGGTTCATCCAGCTCGAATGGAGCCGGGCAGGGGTGCAGCGCTGGACGGCCTGCCATGGATGAGGCGGCAGTAGGTCGATGCGGTTCCTTATGGCCGAGAGCGAGACGCGCGAGCAGCGCCTCGCCCGTCGGCAAACGGCGGGGTGCACCTCGGCCGAGAGTTACGTCGCCACGCTGCGATCCATCGCGCCGGACGCCGTCTGCGACGTGGTGCGGCCGCACGAGGCGGGTCCCGCCGGCGACCTGCCCGGACCGCTGGAGGGCTACGACGCCGTCTTCCTCAGCGGCTCGCCGTTGCACGTCTACCAGGACACGCCCGAGACGCGGCGCCAGCTGGCCTTCATGCGGGGGGTATTCGCCGCCGGCACGCCGAGCTTCGGCTCCTGCGCCGGGCTGCAGGTGGCGGTGGCCGTGGCGGGCGGGGACGTCGGTCCGGCGGCGCGTCACGAGGTCGGCTTCGCCCGTCGCATCTCGTCAACGGCGGAGGGTCGTGAGCACCCGCTGCTGGCAGGCCGACCGGCAGCCTGGGACGCACTGGCGATCCATTCCGACGCGGTCGCACGACTCCCACCGGGTGCCACGCTCCTGGCCGGAAACACGACCTGCCCGATCCAGGCGGTGGAGATCCGCCACGACAGGGGCGTGTTCTGGGGCGTGCAGTATCATCCGGAACTCGCCCTGTCGGAGATGGCCGCGGCGATCCGGCGTCAGGGCGACGACGTGCTCGATCAGGGGCTGGCGCGTTCGGAGGCCGACGTCGAGCGGCAGGCGGTGCTGCTCGACGCGATCCACGCCGAGCCGGACCGGCCGGACCTCGCCTGGCGGCTCGGCATCGACGAGGAGATCACCGATCAGGCCCGCCGGCGGCGGGAACTGGTGAACTTCATCGCCATGCTGCGAGCACGATAGCCGCACCACGGTCGGGTCATGTACCGCCCCTGGATCCTGCACGGCGCCATCTGATCCACCGAACATCCGACCGCCGCGTCGCTGGGGCAGGTGCGGGGCATCCGGCGCGAGGGCCGCTTCCACGCCGATGGCCGGCTGAGCCGTGGCGCCGGCAACATCCTTGATCGACAACGTGGCATGCAGCGACACGCCGATCGTAGGCGGACAACTCCGGTACCTTGAACCGGCCCACCGCGGCGGGCTCTACGAAGTCGCCAAGCGCGGAGTAGCCCAGTTCTCCTTCGAAGCTGTTGCGGACCCCCATGCCTGCGGCGATTGGCCCATGATTGCCGACCGTGACGACCCGGTCCAGGTCGCCGCCGACGATGTTGACGGTGTCGAGCAGCACGCCGCTGATCGGACCGGCATCGAAGATCAAACGCGGAGCGCCACCGGCGACGGACGTCCGAGTATGGCCCCATCCGCAATCCGGCGGACCTGGAGGGTGCCGCGGGCGGTCCGGGCAGGCAGCGCCAGCTCGAAGCCGTGGCAGCCGCTGCCCAGTCCGGCGGCGCGCAGGTCGGCGCGGAAGCGATCGGCCATCATGCGGCGCCCGGCGATCGCCTCCAGGCAGACGGCCATGTCGGGCTGGGCCGGATCCTGAGCCCAGCCGCGCAAGACCCCGCCCTCGATGCCATCGACATGGCCACGCAGCTCCTCGCCGCCGCCAAGCCCGGCCAGCCCGGCGCGCGTGTTGATCTCGCGCCGGATCGTCTCCAGCAGCATCCCGTCGGCGACCCTCGGTGCGCAATACACCGCAGGCACGCTCCGGTGATCGGGATAAAGCCGGTGGAACTCGTCGGCGTTCTGGAATTGGCTACGGCTGTCATCGTCGACGAAGCTTTCCGACGGCCTTCCCTCGGCCAGGATCAGCGCGTGCCGGTCGAGCTCGAGGTGCACGTATCGCACCACGTCAACCAGGCTCGGCTGCGTGATCGACACGCCGTTCACGAGGGTCACCGCCGGAACCAGCACGCCATGCAGGCCCATGGCATGATTGATGGGTTGTCGAGCGCACCCACGCCTGGCTGAGCCGCCACCGCCACCTTGCCGTGCGCCACGAACGCAGGGCCGACATCTACCAGGCCTTCACCGCCCTTGGCTGCGCCCTCGTCCGCCTTCGCCAGATCAGCCTGTTCTGTTAGGCACTCTTGAATGCGGCCGCGGGCTATCATGGATCGGTTCGGCTCCTTGCACGATCCGCTCAGATCCGCTTCGGGAGAGATTGGCGTCATGCAGGACATCCTGGACGAGATGATCGGTGTGGCCTCGCGCCATGCGGACCCGCACCGGGCAAGCGCCATCCTGTCGCGGGTCCGGATCAGGGTCAGCCCGCGCGTCGGGCCGCTCGGCGTATCGCTGCACGGCCCGATACTCTACCTGGTGCTGCAGGGCACCAAGCTGATGGCGATCGGCAGCCGGGTGCTGCGCTACGATCCGGCCTGCTGCTTCGTGGGCGCACTCGACCTGCTTACCTCCGGCGAGATCGCGGATGCGACGCCGCGGCGGCCGTTCATGGCGGTAAGCCTGCGGCTTGACATCGATGCGCTGGCAGACCTGTCCCGGGATCCGTTTCCCCCGACACCGCTCACGGACGATCCGGTCGCCGGCTACGCGACCGCTCCGATGACGTCAGTGCTGCTCGACCCTTGGTGCCGGTTGCTGCGCCTGCTGGACGAGCCGCAGAACGCGCCCGCGCTGGCGCCACTGTTCGAGCGCGAGATCCTCTACCGGCTGATGCACGAGCCGCACGGTGCGGCGCTCCGCCAACTGACGCAGATGGATAGCCAGTTATCCGGCATCCGCCGTGCGATCGGCTGGATCCGGCGCCACTACGATCAGCCGCTCAAGGTGGGCGATCTGGCCGACATCGCCGGCATGAGTCCGGCCTCGCTGCACCGGCATTTTCGGGCCGCCACCGGCACCAGCCCGCTGCAGTACCAGAAGGGGGTGCGGCTGCAGCAGGCCCGGTTGCGGCTGCTCGCCGGCGCCGAGGCGGCCGCCGGCGCCGGCCTCGCGGTCGGCTATGGCAGTCCGTCGCAATTCAGCCGGGAGTATGCGCGGATGTTCGGCGCGCCGCCCTCACGCGACCGACGGCGCCTGCTGCTTGAGGGGGGCTGAACGCTGTCATGAGCACAGCATCGAGAACCCGGCCGGCGCATCCGCCCGCAGGAGCACCAAGTGACAGGCCCTATCCTGTCATCCCGACGGCCGTAGTCCGATAAGCGTTGGCGGACGCCGCCATCCACCTCCACCGCGATGCCCTGCCGGACGGGCTTGAGCTCGTCGTCGCCGTGGCGGTCGACGTCGACATCCTGTGATCCTGCCGCCGCTCGTAAATCCTCGGCGCGATCAGCGCCAAGCACGGCAATGATCCCGTCCAGGCATTGTCGCCCCCTACAGGCACCGCAACCGGATCGAGCGACGCCTTGATCGTCCCCAAGCACGTCCGCCAGCTCGTTTGAAACCGTCGCATCATCCAATTCATCGGCTTCGCGCACCTTGCTACCGCCCTGATCCGGATGCACCGAGTTCTGCTCCGGCCCGAGGCTCACGGACGTCACCCTTCAGATTCGACCGCCCGAACAGCAGCAGCGGCTCGATCGCCAGCTGAAGATCATCAGCGAAAAGAAGCACCAGCCCCCACACCGGGACACGGTTCCAGCCCGGTCTTGAAGTCCGCCCCAGTCGAACGCTCCAAGCCGGCTATGATCGGTTTATGCAAAATTCTGCGCCAAACCGATAATTCGAAGACGGCGTCAGTGTGATACCGATCACGACGGGCGTGCAGGGCTGAGCGGAGTGGCTACGGTGATGTCTGCGGTGGGTATGCGATCAAGGCGATCTCTCAAGATCCGCGAGTCGACCGGCGACGGACATGATTTGGAACCGCGTGAGCTGAAGGACATGCGCCACTGCGCAACCCAAACCTCTCGTGCGATCCGTCCCGGATACCATGCCGACTAATATTCGATGTCCTGAAACAAGCGATGACGTTGCTCAAGGTTGATCGGCAGTCAGCAAAAGCGGTCCGCTCGAGGGTGCACGTTGTCCCGGCGGCTGAAAGCTCAAGGGCTTTAAGTAAAGGGGCGAGATCGTCAGGCCGACGATCTTCCAACGCTGACCAAGCTTCCACCCTATTGCAACGACTACTTGAGAAGCTTCAGAAGTAATCTACGACAAGATCGCATCTTAAATCAATATTTAGAGCCATTCGAGGAAAACGTGTGGCATCACCCATGGGGCCTGGACAGTAATAGATTTAGCGAATGCACATGAGGCGAAACAAGGTACAATCTTAAAGGACAGCCTCCTGTAGAAAAACGAAAAATAAGTAAAAGTTTCTGGGAATAGGAAAACGATGGACCAGCCTGACAGCCTCAAACTTGCAACCGCTCCCTGGCATGTCTGGGACATGAACTGGCGGCGCAGCAGCAGACTCATCATGGTCGCGGGACGATGTTCCCCACATGACAGGCAATATCCGAAACATGCTCTGGCCGGCATCGCGATGGTATTCCATGGTTGTTGCGTAGGCTCGGCGATCGCACAGGACTTCGGCAACAAGGACGTCGGCGTGACGCATTGGGCACGAACCGATCATGATTACCCGACGGTCCAGGATCTGATGCCCTCATCGGCCTTCAACCCGTCGCAGGACCCTTACGGTACCGATACGGGTACGGTCCAGGTGGCACAGGCCAACGCAGGCAGTTCCGGTACCGGAACCCTGATTCCGATCCTGCCGCCGAATCCGGCGACAAACCCCTACGCGGCAGCCGACGACCTCAAGCTCCGTGGCTACAACATCCCGTTCCCGTTCGCGGTGGACACGCTCGACCAGGGCGCATTCGGCCTGCGCAACGCCCTCGCCGCGGAGGGTATCGGCTATACCGGCATCTCCAGCGACACCTTCACCGACAACATCATCCGACACGCCCTGCCGGCCGGCAACCAGTTCGGCCCCCACAGCCGCGACAACCAGCTCTACTCCGGGCAGCTGCCGACCTACACCACCCAGCAGAGCCTCATCGTCACCTACGATCTCCGCCGGTTCGGAATCCCGGACGGCCAGATCGTGCTCGAAGGCCAGCTCACCTCGACCAACTGGAACCCGGGCGGCCCGGATGGCTTCGACCTCGCCACCGCCAGCTACTACCAGACGTTCTTCAACAAAAAGGTCGAGTTCAAGATCGGCGCCCTCGCCAACTCGCTGGAGTTCATCGGCCCCAACGTCGGCAACAGCCTGGCCAACGGCATCTTCGGCCCGAACGCCAGCCTCGCCATCGAGAACGGGGAAAACAACGCCGCGTTCACCACGTACGGCGTGAACCTCACCTACCACTTCCCCCACAACATCTATCTCAAGGGAGATGTTTCCCGCGCGATCAGCCCCGACGGCAGCATCGCCGAGAAGCTCGCCAACCCGACCGCCACCAACTTCACGGTCCGCAATGCCGGCCTGATCACGCTGGACGAGCTCGGCTACAAGACGGAGGCGAACGCGACCCAGAAGTTCACCTGGGTCCGGGCGACCGCCGACTACTCGTCCAGCAGATATACCTACCTGAACAACACCGCGCATCGCGGCGGCCCGAACTACGGGTTGTTCTTCCTGGCCGACCGCCAGATCCTGCAGACCGCGATCCATCCCAACGCCCGCACCGGCTTCCGCGGCCTCTATGCCGGGATCTCGGTCGAGTATGCGCCGCAATACTTCGACAGGTTCAGCCAGTACTACGAGGGGCGCCTCTACGGCTTCGGCCTGGTCCCGGGTCGGCCGCGCGATCTGGCCAGCCTCGTCGTCGCCCACAACGTGTTCAGCGAGGACGCGGTGCAGGTGGCGGAACGAAACCACCTGCTCGCCCATCACGACGTCACCGCCTGGACCGCCTCCTACGGCATCCGCGTCATTGCCGGCCTGAACATCAACCTTGCCGTGCAATACACCGACCATCCCACCGCGATCACCTACACGCGCAGCACCGGCAGCGCGCTCAACCTGCTGACCAACTGCTTCATCTTCCTTTGAACGATGGCAAGCTGTCGGATCTGTCTGGTTCACGCGACAGGGACTTGCTCCCTGCCTCATCTGCAACGGCGTGAAGGCCGTGGAGGACCGTGATGTCAACGCTTGAGGGAAGATCGTTCAAGGGAGGGACGGGCATGAGCATATCGAACGTGCAGTCGGACCGGGTCTCCAGGGTGGTCGATCCATTCCGCTCCCTGTCGCCGACATGGATCGCCCTGCCGGCCCTGATCCTCTTCGCCGTGGTCGTGGTGTCATTCAGCCGACCACATCGGCCGTGGTGGACGGACTACCCCGGAATCATATGGCACCTTCTCACGTTCATCCTGGTGGCGAAGCTGGACGCCCCGGATTGGGCCAGGGCGGCAGGCTATGGCTGGCTGGTGATCGACGTGCTGGTTGGGGTCCTGACGCTGAATCACGTTCCCGCCGCCCTGTATTTTCCCATCCGGCTCGGCGGTCACGTGTTTGGCGGGACGTGGATCACGATGGCCTCGTTGTCAGGCTCACCCGCGATGAGGATCGTCGGCGTGATCGCGGGCGTCTGGCTGGCCGGCTACTCCTTCGTGTCACCGTTCGTCTCCCCGAAGGCTCTCGGTCCGGACTCGATCCTGGTCATCGTCTGGTTGGGCATCATCGCTTGGCGCTACAGGAAATACCCTTCGTTCTCGGGGGCCAGGGGCGCCGGCGAGCGGTCCGTGCCGACATGAGGGAGTGCCATGTGAACGGCCGGACGGGGTCGGACAGTCTTTGATACGCCCATCATCCCGGGTTTCCGAGCCGCGTCGTTCCTTAGGACGCAACAGAAGATTCGCGATTCCAGGCGTCGATCGAACAAACAACAGGCTTCGAGGTGAGACCGATGATCGGGCCGCAATCCGTCACCCGTGAGAATGGGAACGCCCGCGAGGAATGGGCGACGAGCTGGCATCTCCCGTTGCTGTCGATGCTGGGGCTCGGCGTGGCCGCCATGCACACCTACGCGCTCGGCGCGCTGATGCCGGCGATCCATGCCGCGACGGGATGGACGCGGTCGCAGATCTCGACCGGCCCGGTCCTGGTCAGCACCACCAGCATCCTGATCGCCCCGTTCCTCGGCATGGCGATCGACCGGTTCGGCAGCCGCACGCTGGCCCTGCTCGGCCTCGTGCTCCATTGCGCCGCCCTGGCCTCGCTCGGCTTCGCCGGCCCGCGGGAGATCAGCTGGATCATCGGCTGGACCTTCGTCGGCCTGACCTTCGCGCTGGTGAGCCCGCCGGTCTGGACCGCGTCGGTGGTGACCGCCTTCCACAGGAGCCGCGGCAAGGCGGTCGGCGTGGCACTCGCGGGCCTGGGCGTCACCTCCATCTGCCTGCCCTTCGTCGCGACCGTGCTGCAGGAGCATTACGGCTGGCGCAGCACCTACCGGCTTCTGGGCGGCGGCGGGTTCGTGATCGCGTTCCCGCTGATCTGGCTGTTCTTCCGCGACCGCCGGGGGCGCGAGGCGCGGCCGATGGCCCGTCCCGACCGGAGCGCGCTGCCGGGAATGCCGGTGCGGACCGCCTTCCTGTCCCGCCGCTACCTGCAGATGGCGGTGGCCGTGCTGCTGGCCTCGACCTGCAGTGCCGCGCTCGCGGTGCATTTCGTGCCGATCGTGCGGTCCACCGGCCTGGCCCCGCGCACGGCGGCGGCGGTGGCGGCCGGCATCGGCTTCTCGTCGGTGGCCGGGCGGCTGGTCGGCGGCTACCTGCTGGACCGGACCAGCGGCCCGCTGGTGGGATTCGTGTCCTGCGCCTGCGGTGCCTTGATCGCGCCGTCGCTGCTGCTCGGCCCCGGGTTGGGCCACGGCGTCGGCACCGGGTTGTTCGCGGCCTGCATGCTCGGGCTGTCGGCGGGGATGGAGATCGGCGTGCTGGCCTACCTGGTCCCGCACTACTTCGGGCTCCGCCATTACGGGGTGCTGTTCGCGGTGATGGGCGCCCTGGTCAATGTCGGGCTCGGGCTGGGGCCGTTCGTGGCCGGCTACCTGTTCGACCATTCGGGCGACTACAGGACGACGCTGCTGCTCACGGCACCGCTCTACATCGTCGGCGCGATCCTGTTCGGGACGCTGGGGCGTTCCGGCGGAAACTTTTCCGAGTTCGCCCTCGCCGGGATGAGCGGCAGCCGGGCGTAGCGGGATACCGGGGACGGCGGGCGTACCACCCGCCGTCCCGACAACCACCAACGGATGGACGATGACGATGGCGAACGATCAACTGGCGCGCATCGAGGGGATGTACAGGGAGATCCTGGACCGGGCGGCGATCGCCGACGTCATCCAGCGCGAGCGCGCCGCGCGCGACTCCGCGTCGTGGGACGAGATGGCCTCCTACCACCATCCGGACTCCACCGTGGACGTCGCCTGGTTCAAGGGCAGCGGCGAGGAGTTCGTGCGTGCCACGCAGCGGGTCTACCGCTCGTCGGGCAACATCAACTTCCACGACGTCGGTGCCGCGGTGGTCACGCTGAACGGCGACCGCGCCATCGCCGAGACGGCCTGCACCCTGCACGGCTTCTACAACCGCGACGGGATCGACGTGACCGGGACCGGGTTCCTGCGCCTGCTGTGGCGGGCGCAGCGCCTCGACGAACGCTGGCTGATCGCGGGCCTGCGCGGCATCTACATCCGGGACTACATGCAGGCCTGCGATCCGAGCCAGCGGCTGGTGCTCGACGAGGCGGAGCTGGCCAGCTACCGCCCGTCCTACCGCTACCTCACCGCCACGCTGACATACCTCGGCCGCGATCCGCAGCACGACCTTCCGGGAGTCGACCGGCCGGAAACGGTGACGGCGCTGCGCGAGGCCGAGAAGGCGTGGCTGCACCAGGCCTAGGCCCCGTCACGGAACGACCGAGCCAGCATCCAAGGGAATCGCATGCGAACGATCGCGCTCGAAGAGCATTTCACCACGGACGCCCTCCTGAAGGCGACCGGCGCCTATGTGACGCACGATCCGGACAGCCCGTTCGCGGCGATGCCGCCGAAGCTGCTGGACGTGGGGGCCCGCCGGATCGCGGCGATGGACGAGGCCGGCATCGATCTCCAGCTGATGTCGGCGGCACCGATCGGCTTCGACGACCTGGACCCGTCGACCGCGACGGCGCTGGCGACGGATGCGAACGACCAGCTGGCCGCCGCCATCAGGACGCATCCCGACCGGTTCGGCGGCTTCGCGCTGCTCGGCGTGCGGGAGCCGGAAAAGGCGGCCGCGGAGCTGGAACGGGCGGTGACGCGGCTGGGGCTGGCGGGCGCCATGATCAGCGGCACCAGCGGCGGGCTGTTCCTCGACGCGCCCCGGTTCCTGCCGGTGCTGGAAACGGCGGCACGGCTGGGGGTGCCGGTCTACCTGCATCCGGGGCCGCCACCGGCCGGCGTGCGGGAGATCTACTACACGGGCCTGCCGCCCGAGGTCGGGCACCTGCTGTCGATCGGGGGGTGGGGCTGGCACGCGGAGACCGGGCTGCACACGCTGCGCCTGATCTGCTCGGGCCTGTTCGACCGGCTGCCGTCTCTGCAGGTCGTGATCGGCCACATGGGGGAAGGCCTGCCCTACGCGCTGGCGCGGTCGAGCGGGGCGCTGAGCGGGCCGGCGAAGCTGCGGCAGCCGGTCGCGGACTACCTCCGGACCAATGTCTCGATCACCACGAGCGGCTACTTCACGCTGCCGCCGCTGCGCTGCGCGCTCGACGTGGTGGGCATCGACCGGATGATGTTCTCGGTCGACTACCCGTTCAGCCCGAACACCCTTGGCCGGAGGTTCCTGGACCAGGTGGCCGGGATCCTGGACGAGGACGACATGCGAAAGCTCACGCACGGCAACGCCGAGCGCATCCTGCGCCTGAAGGCGGCGGCGTAAGCCGCCGCCGGACGCCAGCCGGTCAGCCCGTCGGCGAGCGGCCGAGCCAATCGAACGCCCGGCCATAAAGGGCGACGACCTGCCTGGGCCGGTCGTGGTCGATGTTGAACGTGGTGCCGCGCAGGGTCGGCGCCAGCGTGTCGCGCTCGTAGATCGCCTTCATGAAGAGGATCTTCCACGACTCGTCGCGGCGCTCCGGCTGGTGGAGCATGCGTGCGAAGGAGGTGAGATCGGCCTGCGCACCATCCAACAGGAAGCGCCGCTCGACGGCGAGCGGGAGTTCGAGCACGGCGCGATGCTCATGGACGTGCACGACCGGCGGCGAGATGCGGTGGATCATGCGCAGGCCGTTCTCGCCCATCTTGCGGGAGCGCGCGACGAACTCGGCACCCGGGCCGTCGAACCAGCTCAGGGTGACACGAGAGTCCGGGTGGAAGCACGCGTCCATCTGCGATCACCAGACGCGGTCGCGGCCCTGGCGTTCACGCAGCACGACCTGCGTGATCTCGTTGACCACGTCCTCTCCGAAGGGGAGCTCGCGGCCCGCTTCAACATGAGCAAGACACCGGTCCGCGAGGCGCTGGGCAAGTTGCGCTCGGAGGGCCTGGTGCGAACCTATCCCCGCCGGGGCTACCAGGTCTCCCCGGTAACGTTCCAGGACCCGAACGAGCTGTTCGAGATGCGCAGCCTTCTGGAAGGCCGTGCGGCCGAACTCGCCAGCGAGAAGATCAGCAACGAAAGCCTGGATCGCCTGGTGGGGCTGGCGGAGGTCGTCTACAACCGGGCGGAGCAGCCGAGCATCGCGCGCTTCGTCCGCGCCAACCGGCAGTTCCATGAGGCGATCGCGATCGCCTCGGGAAACCAGCGACTCCATGCCACCGTCGTCCAGGTGCTCGACGAGCTGCAGCGGTTCTTCCACCTCGGCGCGCAACTGCGGGATGTCGCGGGCGAAACCAGCGACTCTCATCGGCAGATCGTCCAGGCGCTGCGTCAGCGTGATGCGGACGGCGCACGTCGATAAGTCACCCTCGAGATCCAGTCGACCCAGGCCGGTCTGATCGTGGCGTTGACGAAGCAAACCACCAGCGTGATGGAGCTGACGTCGGTTGCCTGATCAGGACAACGGCGATCATGACATGAATGGCTTTTGTGGGCAGGACTGCCTGCAGGCGCTATTCATCCGACGCCGGCGGCAACATGCAGCGCTGTTGCTTCGAGGTCATGGGCGAGCCGGCGATCATCGCCGCGCCGCGGCGCATGGGGAACAGCTGAGTAGGGGACTCATTTAGCTCCACTGCCTGCGATGACGATGCGGGCGAGGCGGTCGTTGCGGGTGGGGATACGGCGCCAGTTCTTCAGGCGGCAGAACAGGCGCAGGGCGCTGTTGCGCCTCTTGTAGGCCCAATGATCGAGCGGATACGGCACGGTCCTGCATGCGGTGGACGGATGACAGCCTTGATGCGGCGCTCTGCCAGCCAGCGGCGAAGGCTCTTGGCGCCATAGGCCTTATCCACGATCATCCGCTTGGGCGATGCGACGTCGCCTGGTGTCAGGGCGAACGCAACCGGTCTGCCGCCATCATTGGCCACGCAATGGATCGTCGAGGTGCGGCCGCCGCGCGAGCGGCCGATCACCTGGTTCCACCTCCCCTTTTGCGCCCGCTGCCGAGCGGTGGGCTTTGACATGCGTGCCGTCGAGGCTGAGCTCGGGCGGCACTTCGCCAGTCGCGGTGATGGTCTCGAACGTGCGCCGCCAGATGCCGCACTGGGACTAGAGGTTGTAGCGTTTGTAGATCGTGGTGGGCGGCCCGTAGGCAGCGGGCACGTCACGCCAACGGCAGCCGGTCTCGAGCACGTGCAGGATGCCGCTGATGACCCGCCGGTCGTCCACCCGGGGACTTGCCAGGCCGCCCGCGCGGCAGGTGCATGTCGACGGCAGCCCAGGCTGCATCCGACAGCCAGAACAGATGCGTCATCGCCAGCTTCCCCGTCATGAACCCGCGCGCAGCGAAGAAGCATCACCACCTGCAACGAGCTGTATGGGTTCCCCACCTGGTCAGGGACCACGAGCGCTACGCCGGCACGCTCGCCGACCTGCACATCGTCGCGTTCGTCCGCGTCATGCTCAAGCAAGCCGCAATACCATCGGCCAGTCCGTCACAGATTCTGGCCTCACCGATGCATCCGCTCCCGGTCGATCCTGCATCAGCGATGCGTCCTGAAACAGGTTCAGTGACGTGAAACTGTCAAGAACTCGTAATCAGTGCCTACCAAGCCACGGTCTAGAAGGCGTCACCGACAGGATGACGGGACGCCAGACAGATGCCGAACGACCGCCGCACGGTTCTTCAGATGCTCGCCGCCGGCGCACTCGCGGGCGCGATGCCGGACAGCATCAAGCGCGCCCTGGCGATCCCGGCGAACCGCGTCACCGGGACCATCGCCGACGTGCAGCACGTCGTGATCCTGATGCAGGAGAACCGCTCGTTCGATCACTACCTGGGGACCCTGAACGGCGTGCGCGGCTTCAACGATCCACGCGCGGTGACGCTGCCGACCGGCAATCCGGTCTTCTACCAGCCCGTCGGCACCAACGGCTACACCCTGCCCTTCCGTCCGGATGCGGCCGACCTCGGCCTGGCGTTCATCGAGGACCTGCCGCACGACTGGACCACGACGCACGCGGCCTGGAACAACGGCCAGTATGACGGCTGGGTGACCAGCAAGACGACCACGTCGATGGCCTATCTCACCCGGGACGACATCCCGTTCCACTACGCGCTCGCGGACGCGTTCACGATCTGCGACGCCTACCATTGCTCGCTGCTCGGCCCGACCAGCCCGAACCGCTACTACATGTGGACCGGCTGGGTCGGCAACGACGGCAGCGGCGGCGGCCCGGTGATCGACAACTCCACCAACGGCTACGGCTGGGGCACCTTCCCCGAGCGGCTGCAGGCCGCCGGCGTGACCTGGAAAATCTACCAGGATGTCGGGATGGGGGTCGGCCCCGCCGCGGACTATGGCGAGACCTCGGACGCCCTGATCGGCAACTACGGCGACAACGCGCTGCTCTACTTCAACCAGTACATCAACGCCGCACCCGGTTCGCCGCTCTACCAGGGTGCGTGCACCGGAACCAACACCGCCGTCGGCGGCGGCCTGTTCGACATCTTCGCCGCCGACGTCAAGAACAACGCCCTACCGCAGGTCTCCTGGGTGGTGGCACCCGAGGCCTACACGGAACACCCGAACTGGCCGGCCAACTACGGCGCCTACTACGTGTCCCAGGTGCTGGACGCGCTCACCGCCAACCCCTCGGTGTGGAGCAAGACCGTCCTCGTCATCACCTACGACGAGAACGACGGCTTCTTCGACCATGTCGTGCCGCCGACCCCGCCGGTCGACAGCAAGGGCGGCGCGTCCACCGTCTCCACCGTCAACGAGTACTACCCGGGCAGCACCGGCAACCCGGCCAGCGTCTACGGGCTCGGCGTGCGGGTGCCCTGCTTCGTCGTCTCGCCCTGGAGCAAGGGCGGCTACGTCAACTCGCAGCTGTTCGACCACACCTCGCTGATCCGCTTCATCGAGGCGGTGTTCGGTCCCCGCGTGAAGGGCGGGCTCGCCGAGACCAACATCACGCCCTGGCGCGCCGCGGTATGCGGCGACCTGACCACGGCCTTCAACTTCAAGACGCCGAACGACACCGTGGTGGCGATGCCGTCCACCGCCGCCTACGCCCCGCCCAACGGCACCCGCCAGACGATCGGCTATGTCCCGGTCCCGCCCGCGCTGCAGGCGCTGCCGCAGCAGGAGAAGGGCACCCGCAAGTCCCGCGCCCTGCCCTACGAGATGCACGCCTACGGCGCCGCCTATGCCGATGCCGCCACCTTCGGCATCACGTTCGCCACCACCGGCGCGCAGGCGGTGGTGTTCCTGGTGCGCTCGGCCAACCCGCTCGACGAGCAGCGCAGCTACACGGTCGAGCCCGGCAAGTCGCTCACCGACGCCTGGAGTTCGGCCGCCGGGCTCTACGACCTGTCGGTGACCGGCCCGAACGGCTTCCTGCGCCGCTACATGGGCAGCATGCTGACCGGCGGAACCGGCCTCCAGGTGCAGGAAACCTATGCCAAGGCCAGCCAGACGATCACCCTGTCGCTGTCCAACGGCAACGCCGCCGCGGTCGTCGTCATCGTGACCGACGTCTACTCGGGCAACGGCGTCGAGGTTGCCCTCGCACCCGGCCAGACGGCGGCCCGCTCATTCCCGCTCGCCGCCACATCGGGCTGGTACGACCTGCTGGTGACGGTGCCGACCCAAGCGACATTTGGCGTGCAGCTGGCGGGACACCTGGAGAACGGGGCCGACAGCATCACCGACCCCATGATCGGCTAGAAACGACGAACCGGGCTCGACCGTGAGCGGCCGGTTGCGCCGCGCCCTGGAACGGCCGGACTCGGCGAGCTTCACCGGCATCGCCGGCACCGCCGGGCTCTGCGCCTACCTGTGCATGTACTCGTTCCGCAAGCCGTTCGCGGCGGCGACCTTCGATCATGTGCCCGGCTGGCATGTAAGCCGCACTTGGTCGGCGCCGACTACGTCGTCGACACGATCGCGGACGTCACCCCGATACTGACCTGACCGCCTCTCGCATCGCCGCCGGCGAACGATGTGCCTCGTGATTGGTCCCTAACCGACCAAGGGTCAGGACCGTCCTCGCCGACGATGACGAGGAAGCTCCGCGCATCCTGCACGTTGAGCATGCCAGGCAGGACGCCGCACGCAACCGGAAGCCGGATCCGCCGCAGCCACCCGCGCAAGTGCGGCCTCCATCATCTCCGCCAGGATGGAGGGCTCATCCCTCGCTGAGGTGGAGCGAGCCCGGAGCCCCAACTCTATCAACCTCGAATGGTCGGCCTCTGTGTTCTTGCGCTTGACCAGATACCCGCGCGATCGTCCCCGCATACACGACCAGCGGACCCAACCAGATCGATCGTTCTAACCACCGCGTTGCGCTGGTGGAGCCGAGGGGAATCGAACCCCTGACCTCCTGAATGCCATTCAGGCGCTCTCCCAACTGAGCTACGGCCCCGGCCTGCCGGGCGGCGCGCCTGCACGAGGCGGGCGACCGTTGGGTGGCGGCCGTATAGCGTTGCGGGGGATCGCTGGCAAGCGCGCCGCGCCGACGGGCTCGCTAGGACAACAGCACGCCTCGGCGGCGCAGCAGGTCCAGCAGGGACAGCATCGGCAGGCCCAGGATCGCGGCGTGTTCGCCGTGCACGTCCTCGAACAGCTGCAGGCCGATTGCCTCCAGGCGGTAGGCGCCGACGCAACCCAGCACCGCCTCGCCTTCGAGGGCCAGGTACCGGTCGAGAAAGCCGTCCGAGGCCGGACGCATCCGCAGCACCGGCTCGGCGATGTGCTGCCAGATCACACGTCCGCCCTGCCGGCAGACCGCGGCGGTGTGCAGGGTGTGGGACCGTCCACGCAGCGCCTGCAGGTTGGCACGCGCGGCGGCGAGGTTGGACGGCTTGTCGAACCAGCGGCCGTCGCAGACCAGGATCTGGTCGGCGCCGATCACCAGGGCATCCGGATCGTCGATCGCGGCGGCCTTGAGTTCGGCCAGCCGGAGTGCCGCGTGCGCCGGCGGCAGGCCGGTGGCAACCGCCTCCCGCTTGACGGCCGCCTCATCCACCGCGGGCGGTCGGACGACGACGTGCAGGCCGGCGTCCCGCAGCAGGGTTGCCCGGGCGACCGAGCCGCTCGCCAGGATCAGCCGCGGAGTCGCGGCCTGCAGGGTCGACAGGAGGCTGTTCATCGATGCGAGAGTCCTGGGGTACACGGGGACGATGAGGGATGGGGACAACGACGGTACCGAGTCATGGGGATGACGGGTACGACCGCCGACGGGGTCGAGTTGTACACAGGCAAAGTTGTACGCTTTCGGGACAGGGGCAGAAAACCCAGCCCGAACAATCGGCTGCGACGCGCCCTTGCTGTGGGTAGGTCGGGGTACAAATTCAGCAAGCCGGGTACCCCGACATCCACAGGTTCCCTTAGGACTCCCACCATTCTCTTCTTCTTCCTTCATGTTTAGAGGTCGGTGACAGTGGTGAGGCCGGTTTGACCGGAATACCCGGAAGCCGGATGGGCGACACGATGACCGACAAGCCGTTGTTGCGCGTGCTGGCTGGCGAGCCGGTCTGGCCGCCGCCGATCTGGTTGATGCGGCAGGCCGGTCGCTACCTGCCGGAGTTCCGCTCGCTGCGGGCTCAGGCCGATTTCCTCACCCGCTGCACCACCCCCGATATCGCCACCGAGATCACCCTGCAGCCGATCCGCCGTTTCGGCATGGACGGCGCCATCCTGTTCAGCGATATCCTGATCCTGCCCTGGGCGATGGGGCAGTCGCTGCGGTTCGACGAGGGCGTCGGCCCGGTGCTGGAGCCGATCCGCCGCGAGGCGGACCTGGCGCGGCTGCAACCGGAGCGCGTCGCCGAGGTGACGGCGCCCATCATGCAGACCCTGGCGCGGCTGCGGCGCCTGTTGGACGCGCCCCCCGATCGATCGACCCTGGGAACCGGCCGGGCGGGGGCGACGACGCTGATCGGCTTTGCCGGCTCACCCTTCACGGTGGCCTGCTACATGGTCGAGGGCGGCGGATCGCGCGACTTCGCCGCGACCAGGACCATGGCCTATACCGAGCCAGCCTTGTTCGACCGGCTGATCACGCTGCTGATCGAGACCACGGCGCAGATGCTGTGCGACCAGATCGAGGCCGGCGCCGAGGCGGTGATGCTGTTCGACAGCTGGGGCGGTCTGCTGCCGCCGCCACAGTTCGACCGGCACGTGATCCGCCCGACCCGGCTGATCGTGGACGAGATCCGCCGCCGTCATCCGGCGGTGCCGGTGGTGGGCTTTCCCCGGCTGGGCGGGATGGCGGTGCCCCGTTACGCCGCGTCGACCGCGGTCGACGCGGTGGCATTGGACACGGCGGGAGACCTCGAATTGGCCGCCGCCTCGGTGCCGGCGACGATGGCGCTGCAGGGCAACCTGGACCCGCTTCGCCTCCTGGCCGGCGGCGATGGGCTGGCGACCGAGGCACTGCGGATCCGGGATGCGCTACGGGGGCGGCCGCACGTGTTCAACCTCGGCCATGGCGTGCTGCCACGGACGCCGCCGGAGCATGTGGCACTTCTGGTGGATGCGGTGCGGCGGCCATGATCCCGGCACTCGTGATCCCAGCACTGGGGCCCTACCTGCAGTGGGAAAAGTCGCTGCACCTGATCTCGGTGATCGCCTGGATGGCCGGGCTGTTCTACCTGCCGCGGCTCTTCGTTTATCACTGCAACGCAGCGGTGGGCTCGGAACAGAGCGAGGTGTTCAAGGTGATGGAGCGCCGGCTGCTGCGGGCGATCACCACGCCGGCGATGATGGCCGCGGTGCTGTTCGGCACGCTGATGGTGCTGACCCCGGGTGCGGTCGACTGGTCGGCGGGCTGGTGGTGGGTGAAGCTCGGCGGTGCCGGCCTGATGCTGGGCTTCCACGGTGCCTGCGCCCGCTGGCGCCAGGACTTCGAGGCCGATCGCAATGCCCGGCCGCAGCGTTTCTACCGGATGGCCAACGAGGTGCCGACGGTGCTGATGCTGGTGATCGTGGTGATGGCGGTAGTGCAACCCAACTTTGCGGGCTGATAGAGAACGACTGGCGCCGGTGGTGGGCGCAGTAGGGCTCGAACCTACGACCCGCTGATTAAGAGTCAGCTGCTCTACCAACTGAGCTATGCGCCCGGACCGGGGATCCCCGCCAGCGGCGTGCTCTTAGCAGCGCCGTCGCGCAGTGGGAAGTGGGCGTGCACCGCATTTCTGCAAGGTTGCGCAATCACCCGTTCAGGAGCTGAAGCACGCCGTCGAGCTGGTCGAGCGTGGCGTAGTGGATGCGTAGCTGGCCGCCGCGGCCACGGAGCTGCACCTCGACCTTCAGCCCGAGCCGTTCGCGTAGCGACCGCTCCAGACCCTGGATCTCGGGATCCTTGGCTGGCGTCGGACCTGCCGGCAATCGCATGGCCGCCGGCGCCAAGTTGGCAGCCTGTGCATGGGTCTGCACCATCGCCTCGGTCTGTCGCACCGACAGGCGCTCGGCGATCACCCGCAACGCCGCCCTGGCCGGATCGGGATGGCTGAGCAGGGCGCGGGCGTGCCCGGCCGACAACGCGCCGCCCATGACCTCGCGTCGCACCGCGGCGGGCAGCTGCAACAGGCGGATGGTGTTGGCGATGTGGCTGCGCGACTTGCCGACGGAAGCGGCCAGCCGTTCCTGTGTCATGGAGAACTCGCCAAGCAGACGCTGCAGACCCTCGGCCTCCTCGATGGCATTGAGGTCCCGACGCTGCAGGTTCTCGACCAGGGAAGCGGCCATGGCGTCGCCATCCGCGAGTGCCCGGACATGCACCGGCACCTCGTGCAGTTCGGCAAGCTGGGCGGCGCGCCAGCGGCGCTCGCCGGCGATGATCTGGTAGCGGTCGGGATGATCCGGATGCGGACGGGCCAGGATCGGCTGCAGGATACCGCGGGTGCGGATGGAGGCTGCGAGCTCCTCCAGCGCGTCCGGCTCCATCACCCGCCGCGGCTGGAACGGGCCAGCCTCGAGCCGCCCGATCGGCAGCACATGGAGGCCCTCGGCACCGGTTCCGCGCGCCGCGCCGTCGCCCAGGAGGGCGGCCAGCCCCCGGCCCAGCCGCGGCGTGTCCTTGGGACGACTCATCGTGCCGGCCCCGGGGCGGCCATCCGTTCTAGCAGCTCCTCGGCCAGCCGGTCATAGGCGAGCGCGCCGCTTGAGCGCGGGTCGTAGAGCGAGGCCGGCTTGCCGTGGCTCTGCGCCTCGGAGATGCGGATGTTGCGCGGGATCACGGTCTCGAACACCTGGTTGCCGAAGAAGCTGCGGGCATCGGCGGCGACCAGCTCGGACAGGTTGTTGCGGCGGTCGAACATGGTCAGCACCATGCCTTGCAGGCGCAGCGTCGGGTTGAAGGCGCGGCGCACCCGCTCCACGGTGCGGACCAGCTGGCTGACGCCCTCCAGGGCGAAGAACTCGCACTGCAGCGGCACCAGCACCGAGTGGGCGGCGATCAACGCGTTCAGCGTCAGCAGCCCCAGGCTGGGTGGGCAGTCGACGAGGACGATGTCGTAGGGAAGCGCATCGCCAACGGGCAGCAGGACGTCCCGCAACCGGAACTCGCGTCGCTCGCCGTCGACCAGCTCGATCTCGGCCCCGGCCAGCTCGTTGTCGGCCGGCACCAGCCACAGCGACGGGACCACCGTGGCACCCACGACGTCGGTCAGGTTCCGGCCCTCGGCGATCAGCGCGTAGCTGCCCGCGGCGCGGCTGGCGTAGCTGAGGCCCAGTCCGGTGGATGCGTTGCCCTGGGGGTCGAGGTCGATCAGCAGCACCCGCAGCGGCCGCTGCGCCAGCGCGGTGGCGAGGTTGATCGCGGTCGTGGTCTTGCCGACGCCGCCCTTCTGGTTGGCGACGGCGATGATGTACGGAATCGCGGTCGGTCCGGCGTCCGGCCTACCGGTCGGGCTGTCTGGCACGCCTGATCCCACTCAAGCTGAGGATGACGCCGTCCGGATCGGTGCGGCTCGCTCGCTGCGAGACCGTCATGTGCCATTCCGCCAGCGCCGCGGTCAATTCGGCACCGGCGCCGCGGCCCTTCAGGAACAGGCAGGCCCCATCCACATCCAGGAACCGGCTCGCCCAGCCCAGCAGCTGCGGCAGGGGTGCCAGGGCGCGCGCGGTCACGATCCCCGTCGGCGGCAGCCGGGCCTGTTCGATGCGTCCGGCCTGCACGGTCGCCGGGGCGGCCGTTGCCCGGGCCGCCTCGCGCAGGAAGCTTGCCTTGCGCAGGTCCGCCTCGACCAGGGTCACCGGATTGCCGGTGGCGATCGCCAACACCAGACCTGGAAAGCCGCCGCCGGACCCGAGGTCGATGAAATCGGCACCGATCGGGAGGTCCGGCATCAGCTGTAGGCTGTCGGCAATGTGCCGCACCCAGAGCTGGTCGAGATCGCGAGCCGACACCAGGTTAATCCTGGCGTTCCAGCGGACCAGCAGGTCTGCGAACACCGTCAGCCGGTCCAGTGTTTCACGTGAAACATCCCCCGCCAGCCAATCCGGCAGCTGGCTGGGGGTACGTTTCACGTGAAACATCAGGCTGCCCGGACATGCGCCATCAGGGCGGTGAGTGCCGCGGGCGTGATGCCGGGAACGCGCTGCGCCGCGCTGAAGTTGGGGGGTCTGGCCTGCTGCAGCCGCTCGCGCATCTCGGTGCTGAGCCCACCGATCGCCGCGTAATCGATCAACGCCGGAAGCGTCATGGCGGTCTCGGCGCTCAACTGCCGGATTTCGCTGGCCTGACGCCCGAGATAGCCGCGGTAGCGCGCCTCGGTTTCCAGATGCAGCGCCACCCGTGCCGGCAGGGCGGCCATCCAGGGTGCCAATCCGACGACCGCCGGCCGATCCAGGCCCATCGCCAGCAGGTCCAGCACGCTGCGCCTGCGGCCATCGGCACCGGCGGCCAATCCCGCTTCCTGAAGCTGGGACGGCCCGAAGGTCTGCTCTCCCGCATGCAGCATCGCATCCGAGATCGCCGCCTGGTCGGCCATGAACAGGGCAGCCCGACGCGGCCCGACGCAGCCCCATCCGATGCCAGCACCGGTGAGCCGCAGGTCGGCGTTGTCGGCGCGCAGCGTCAGCCGGTATTCGGCGCGCGAGGTGAACATGCGATACGGCTCGCTCACCCCCTGCGTGGTAAGATCGTCCACCATGACGCCCAGGTAGCCCATACCACGGTCGACCTGCACCAGGTCGCCATCGCCGGCCCGCCGTGCCGCGTTGATCCCCGCCAGCAGCCCTTGCGCCGCCGCCTCCTCGTAGCCGGTGGTGCCGTTGACCTGCCCGGCCAGGAACAGCCGCGGCACCTGCCGCAGCTCCAGCGTCGGCCACAGCACGCGCGGATCGACGTGGTCGTACTCGACCGCATAACCAGGCCGGACGATTCGGGCCCGTGCCAGGCCGGGCATGGTGGCGACCAGCTGAGCCTGCACCTCCGCCGGCAGGCTGGTCGAGATGCCGTTCGGGTAGACCAGGTCGCCGCCCGGGTTGCCCGGCAGCGCTTCCGGCTCCAGGAACACCTGATGGCGGTCCCGGTCGGCGAACCGCACCACCTTGTCCTCGATCGACGGGCAGTAGCGCGGGCCACGCCCGGAGATGCCGCCGCCGTGCAACGCCGACAGGTGCAGGGTGTCGCGGATCAGCCGGTGGGTGTCCGGCGTGGTCGTGCTGATCCGGCAGCATAGCTGCGGCGTGTCGATGCGATCGGTCAGGCGGCTGAACGGTTGCGCCACCGCGTCCCCGGCATCCTGCGGCAGCGCCTCCCAGTCGATGCTGTCGCGTGCCAGCCGCGGCGGCGTCCCGGTCTTGAGCCGCCCGAGCGGCAGGCCCAGCGCTGCCAGGCGCTCGGCCAGCATCGTCGCCGGTGCCTCGCCGACCCGGCCGGCCGGGGTACTGTGGTGGCCGATATGCACGGTCCCGCGCAGGAAGGTGCCGGCGGTCAGCACCACCGCGCCGGCGCGGAAGCGACGCCCGTCCGCGCAGGCGACGCCGCACGCGGCGCCATCGCCATCGAGCAGCAGGTCGTCTACCGCCGCCTCGGCGATGCGCAGCCCATCCGTCTCGTCCAGCAGGTCGCGGATCGCCGACCGGTAGAGCGAGCGATCCGCCTGCGCCCGGGGCCCATGCACCGCCGGACCCTTCGACCGGTTCAGCAGCTTGAAGTGAATACCGGCTCGATCGGCGGCGCGCCCCATGAGCCCATCCAGCGCATCGACCTCGCGTACCAGGTGGCCCTTGCCGATGCCCCCGATCGCCGGGTTGCAGGACATCGCGCCCACCGTGTCCAGACGGTGCGTCAGCAGCAGCGTGCGGGCTCCCATGCGGGCCGCCGCCGCCGCCGCCTCGCAGCCGGCATGGCCGCCGCCGACCACGATCACGTCTAGCCCGCCATCCATGAAACGCATCCCACCACCACCACCCATCGCCGGCATCGGTCACTTGCCGATGCAGAACTCGCCGAACACGCTGTCTAGCAGATCCTCGACGCCGACGGTGCCGGTCAGCCGGCCCAGCGCCCGCATCGCCAGCCGCAGCGCCTCGCCGCGCAGCTCCACCAGCTCGAGCTGCCGCGCCGCCTCCAGGTGCCCGGCCGCTTCCGCCACGCCCGCCCGGTGCCGGGCC
>CAXUBN010000006.1:0-27100 GCA_964249255.1 uncultured Acetobacteraceae bacterium
CTCCTTGTTCGAGGCGGCGTCGCGGGCCAGCCTTGCCCCGGCCGGCATCCGCGCCGGGGCGGCGTTCTGGGCCGCTCGCGCACATCGGCAGGTGGGCGACGCGACGAGCTATCGGCCCTGGCTCGCGCGCGCCGCGGCCGCCCCGCGCACCTTCTACGGCCTGTTGGCGACCCGGCTGCTCGGGACGTCGTCCGCCCCGGACGGCCTGAACGGCCTTCTGGGCGACGACGGGGACGATGCGACGGCCGACGAGGGGCCAGCGCATCCCGTGCTGTCCGAGATCGACGTCGACGCGGTGGCGGCGACGCCGGCGGGACGGCGGATCTTCGCCTTGCTCCAGGTCGGCGAGGTCGGCCGCGCCGAGGCCAGCCTGCGCCAGCTCTGGCCGGAGGTGCAGGACGACATGGCGCTGTGCCGGTCGATCCAGCTGGTCGCCGAGGCTGCCGGCCTCGATGGGCTGTCGACCCAGCTCGCCGGCATCCTGGAAAGCCGGGACGGCCTGCCGCGCGACGGTGCCCATTCCCCGGTGCCGCACCTGTCGCCACGGCACGGCTTCACGGTGAGCCCCGCACTGATCTACGCGCTGACCCGTCTGGAGTCGAACTTCGACGCCGGGGCGGTGTCCGGCGCCGGCGCCTATGGGCTGATGCAGCTGATGCCAGCCACCGCCGGCTTCGTGCTGGGGCAGCCGGGGCGGTTCGCCGGCAACCCCGGCGCGCTGCACGATCCCGGGCTCAACCTCCAGCTCGGCCAGCTCTACCTGGGTGCGCTGGCCCGGCGGCCCGGCATCGACGACGACCTGATCCGGCTGCTCGCCAGCTACAACGCCGGCCCCACCGCCGTCGCCGGCTGGGATGCGCGCGAGCGCGACCCGCTGCTGTTCATCGAGGCGCTACCCATCGGCGAAACCCGCGACTACGTGCGGCGCGCCCTCACCTTCCTGTGGATCTACGCCGACCGGATGCGCCTGCCCTCGCCATCGCTGGATGCGCTGGCCGCCGGCCACTGGCCACGCTTCTCCGATGAGGCCGGGCCCGCCCGCATGCGGCGGCACGACGGATAGGGATCGCCGCCGCCCCGCACGCCAGCCCGGCTTGCCCTGGCGACGGATGCATGGTCAGCCGCCGGCGCCGGTCCGGTCCAGTTGGGTCCCGGCATTGCGCAGCAGGTCGGCGAGGTGGCGCGCGACCGGCGTGAGCGGGATCGAGGCACGTTCGACCAGCATGATCGGGAAACCCGGGAGGGCTTCCCGGATCGGGATCTCGATGACGTGCTGGTTGATCAGGCTGCTGGCCAGGTAGCCGCGGGGCGAGATCGCGAGCATGTCGGTGGTCGTCAGCCCCAGCAGCCAGGTCAGCAGGGACTCGCTGATCAGCGCCAGGTTCGGCCTTGGCAGCCCATGGCGAACGAACAGGTCGCTGAACTCCAGTTCGGGATCCTCCGTGATGGAGGTCGTGATCCAGTCCGCCTGGACGAGGTCCACCAGCGATCCGGCATGACGCAGCGGATGCCCGTTGCGGGCGAGCACCACCCGCCTGATGTCGAACAACCGTTCCTGCCGCAGTCCCACGGCCACGCCGGAGGTCGGGACCGGTCCCACGTAGAAGTCGATCGTGCCATCGAGCAGGCGCCGCTCGATGACCGGATAGACTCCCTCGATGATCCGCAGCTCGACCCTGGGGAACCGCCGGTGGAACTGCGGCAGCGCGCTCGGCCCCAGGGCCACGTGCACGAGGCTCGACAGGCAGGTCGTCACCCGGCCCTGCATGACGTCCTGGATCTGGTGCAGCTCCTCCAGCGCCCGCCGCAACTCCTGGTAGGCGGCGCCGCCACGGCGCGCGAACACCTTGCCGAGTTCGGTCAGCACCGTGCCGCCGGTGCGACGATCGAGCAGGGACGTGCCGACCTCGCGCTCCAGATCGCGTACGCTGCGGCTCAGCGCCGGCTGGCTGAGCCCTAGGTGCTTGGCGGCAGCGCGGATGCTGCCCTTCTCGGCGACGGCCAGGTAATCGCGAAGATGATGGAGCTTCATGGGTATGCCTGTCAGGCATAGGGGTGGCCGATTTGCCGTCTTTTCAGACATATCAGCCGGGACCATCGTGGCGCAACCGGCGGCCGTCCCACCTCGGCCGATCGCGCCGTGCCATGTCCGGCCGGTCGCGCGACCCGACTTGGGACATCCGTCCGGCAGCGGCACGAGAGGCCGTCAATCAAGAAACGAATGGGAAATGTCATGAACGATCATCGCGGAGGCGTACGATCCGCATCCGGAACGACGAGGCGACGCGGATCATGTCGATGGGCCTCGACCTGCGCCGCGATCCTTCTGGTCGGCGCGGCCACCCGACCAGCCCGGGCACAGCTCGCCACCGGCGCGGTACCCACCGCATCGAGCCTGAACGCGACGCAGGCCACGCCCCCTTCCCTGCCGGATCCGGACATCCACACCGACGCCCTGAAGATCAAGGGCTGGAACATCCCGATCCCGGGCTCCTCCGACACGCTGGACGGACACCTGTTCGGCGTGCGCGACACCCTGGCCGATTACGGCATCGGCTACTTCGGTTTCACCAACTCGTACTTCTCCGACAACGTCCTGCGTCACGGGCTTCCGGTCGGCAGCCGGGAGAACCAGCTCTACTCCGGCCAGCTGCCGACCGTGTTCTCGTCCAACTTCGGCTACGTGACCTACGACCTCAGCCGTTACGGCATCCCGAACGGGCAGATCGTGCTCGGCCTCAACTTCGTCCGCACCAACTGGACCCCGCTCGGGCCGGACAACCTCAGCCTGTCGAGCGTCACCTACTACCAGACCTTCCTGCACAAGGCGGTCGAGCTCAAGATTGGCTACATCGCCAACAGCCTCGAGTTTCTCGGCACCTATGTCGGCGGCAGCCTCGCCGGCGGGGTGTTCGGTCCCAACGGCACCATACCGGTCGAGCAGGGCGAGACGACCACGATCTTTCCCACGCCCGGCATCGACGTGAAGGTCAACCTTCCCGATCACCTCTACGACAAGATCGGCGTCGAGCGCGCGTTGAGCCCGGACGGGGTGACGGTCGAGAACCACCAGGACGGCGGCGGCGTGCGGTTCACGCTGCAGAACTCGGGCGTCTTCGTCATCGACGAGGCCGGCTACCGGGTCGATCCGTCACCGGGCGTGCACCAAACCTGGATCCGCGGCGCCGCCAGCTACACCTCCAGCAACTACCAGGACTATTCCAAGCCGCCGCTGCGCGCCGACCACAATTACGGGCTCTACCTCTTCGGCGACAGGCAGTTCTGGCAGAGCAGGCCGCGCGGCCGGACCACCGCCCAGGGCCTCTACGCCGGCTTTACCGTCGAGTATGCACCGCCGGCCCTGAACCGCTTCACGCAGTACTACGAGGCCCGCATCTACGGCTTCGGCCTGATCCCGGGCCGCCCGAGGGACCTGCTGAGCCTGGTCTTCACCGACAACGTCTTCAGCAGCGACCTGATCGACACCGCGCACCTGCAACACCAGCTCACGCACCGCAACAGCGAGGCGCTCAGCCTGAACTACAGCGCGCACGTCTACCACGGCATCAACATCAACGGCGGCCTGAGCTTCATCAACAACCCGACCAGCGTCACCTACACCCAGCGGACGGGCAGCGCGCTGAACGTCATGCTGGGAACCGTCACGTTCTTCTGAAGCACGCCCGGAGCGCCGGCATGAACCGCGGCCGAGCGGGGACAGGCTGGATAGGACGCGAGAAGGAGTCATCCCGATGAGCATCACCGTTCCCGGCGCGATCATCGTGCCGGATGCCACCCTCGAAACCGGCCGGCGCTACACGGCCACGGCGCAGTCGCTGCATTGGATCACTGCGATCCTCATGTTCGCCATCCTGCCGCTGGCCTGGGTCATGGTGAACATGCCGCGCACCGCGCCGTCGCGGGAGTGGGTCTACATGCTGCACAAGTCGCTCGGCCTGACCGTGCTGGCCCTGGTGGCGTTCCGCCTCGCCTGGCGGGCGGGTCATCCGGCGCCACCGCTGCCGGCCCACCTCGCCCGCTGGGAGGTGATGGCGGCGCGGGCGTCGCACTGGCTGCTCTACCTCGTCATGATCGGCATGCCGATCAGCGGCTACCTGTTCTCGGCCTTCCGCGGGCACGGCACCGCCTATTTCGGCCTGTTCGCCATCCCCGGACCGCCGGCGAGCCCGCGCTGGGCCGCCGTCGCCGACTGGTTCCACGTCGCAACCGGACAATGGCTGGTTTATGCCCTGATCGTGCTGCACCTGGGCGCCACCGCGTGGCACGTCGCGGTGCGGCGCGACCGGGTGCTGGAGCGTATGCTTCCGTCCCCGGACGCGTGACACGCAGGACGGCGATACCGGACAGGATGGGAGACATGACGTGACCGCACCCTCCGACCCCAGAGCGCCGGCACCGGGTCATGACGGGGTAGCCGACCGCCGCGAGATCCGCGACCTGTTGGAGAACTGGGTCATCTGGCGCGACTCCGGGGACTGGGAGCGTTTACGGTCGCTCTGGCATCCCGACGGCCGCATGGTGGCGACCTGGACCGAGGGCACCGGCGACGCGTTCGTCGCCATCTGCCAGGCCGGATGGGCGAACGGCGTCACCGTCACGCACCGCCTCGGCGGCAGCTCGATCGACCTGAACGGCGCCCGGGCGCTGGCGCAGACGCGGGTGGCCATCTCGCAGCGGGCGCCGGTCGAGGGCGTGCCCTGCGACGTCACCTGCATCGGCCGCTTCTACGACTTCCTGGAGCGGCGGGACGGTCGCTGGGGCTTGGTGCTGCGCCAATCGATCTACGAGCTTGACCGTCTGGACCCGGTGACGCCGGGTAGAGCACCCGTACTGGATGCGGCCCTGCTGGATCGCTTCCCGATCGGCTATCGCCACCTCGCCTACCTGCAGACCCGGATCGGCTACACCGTCACGCCGAACCTGGCCGGGCTGAGAGGACCGGAGGTGGCGGTCCTCTACGAGCGTGGCGCCCGCTGGCTGCGGACCGGAAGTCTTGGCGCCCTCCCGGACTAGTTCTCGGCCAGCGCCTGCCGGCTGGCGCGGACCTTGTGCACGCGCCGCCCGTCCATCTCCAGCACCTCGAACAGCCAGCCGGAAAACACCACCTTGTCGCCCAGCGCCGGCACCCGGCGCAGCAGCGCCAGGATCAGCCCGCCCAGCGTGTGGTAGCTGCCCTCGGCCGGCAGGTCGACCAGGCTGAGCCGGTCCTTCACCTCGTCGGCCGAGGCGGCGCCGTCCAGCGTCAGCACGCCCTCGGTCAGCGTCTCCTTCGGCAGGACCGTTCCCGGCTCCGCCGGCTCGCTGCCCACGATCGCGTCGAACACGTCGGCCGCGGTCACCACCCCCTCGAAGCTGCCGTACTCGTCCAGCACCAGCATCAGCCCGAGCGGATGGCCGCGCAGCTGGTCCAGAACGTCGAAGGCGCTGATGGTGTCGGGCACCACCACCGGCGGCAGCATCACCGCGTCCACCGTCAGCGCGCCGCCATCGATCAGCCGGTCCAGCACGTCCTTGGCACGGATCACCCCCACCGGGTGGTCGACGTCCCCGTCGCACACCACTAGGCGGGTCCGTTCGGACGACTTCACGAAGGCACGCAGCGCCTGCGGGTCGGCGTGCCGCTCCAGCCAGACCAGCTCGTTGCGGGGCGTCATGATCGCGCGCACCGGCCGGTCGGCCAGCCGCAGCAGCCGCTCGATCATGTTGCGCTCCTCGACGTCCAGCACGCCGGTCTGCGCGCCCTCGGCGATCACCGCGCGCAGCTCCTCCTCGGTCACCGTCTGCGGCCCGGTCTTGGTGATGCCGATCAGGCGCAGCACCAGCGCCGAGGACTGGCTCAGCACCCAGATGATCGGTGCCGCCACCCGCGACAGCACCAGCAGCGGCAGCGACAGCCGGGCGGCGATCGTCTCGGGATGGCGCAGCGCCAGCTGCTTGGGCACCAGCTCGCCCAGCACCAGCATCAGCGCGGTGATCACGATCACGCACAGCGTCAGCGCCAGCTCGTGCGCGATCGGTGCCAGGATCGGGATGCGCGCCAGCTGCGGCGCCAGCCGCGTCGCGATGCTGGCGCCGCCGAAGGTACCCTCCAGGATGCTGACCAGGGTGATGCCGACCTGCACCGTGGGCAGGAAACTGTGCGGATCGGCGGCCAGCGCACGGGCTCGGTCGGCGCCGGGATGGCCGCGCCGGACCAGCACCTCCAGCCGGGCCCGCCGCGCCGACACCAGCGCCAGCTCGCCGGTCGCGAACACGCCGTTCAGCGCCACCAGAAGGAGGATCACGAGCAGCGAGAGGAGCATGCACGGAGTGTAGGATGGAAAGGGGGAATAAGGACAGGAAGTCCGGGGCCCTGCCCTGGACCCGCCAGAGGCCGAGCCTCTGGACACCGATCCTTGAGGGCTCCCGGGGCCCTAGCCTCAGGCTTCCCGGTACCAGAGCAGGATGACGCCCACCAGGACGAAGCAGGCGGGCCACACCCAGCCCGCGATCCGTCCGCCGCGGCCGGGCAGCCTGAGCTCCAGCCACCGCCCCCAGCCGGCGGCGATCCCGGCCAGCGCCAACGGCGTGTGGGTCAGCTCGATCAGCATGGCGTCCTTGACGTTGGCGATCTGATGGCTGTGGGTCAGCAGCAGCGCGCCGCCGGCCGCCACCATGATCGGGAACACCAGCGCCGCCCGACGCGAGCGCAGCCGCCCGGTCTGCACCGACCACTCGAACGCCGCGAACACCACGATCAGCAGCACGAACAGGCGGTGCTGCACCACCTCGACGTCGCGGAAGGCGGCCATGAAGTCTTCCTTGCCCAGCGGCCAGACCTCGGGGTCCGAGCGGAGCAGCAGGAACAGGGCCAGCCCCAGGAACATCACCGGCCAGTGCCGCGCCGGCCGCACGCCCGCGTGCGCCAGCAGCACCAGCAGGCCGATCGCGATCACGAACAGCCCGGCCCAGTGGTGGTTGTACTCCGACCAGGCGATGTCGTCGGCGTTGCGCGGCGGCAGGGTGCCGTCGCCGGGCACGAAGGCGGGGGATGCGGCGCGGTGCGCGGTCCGGGCCTCGGCGTCGATCCGTGCCTGCAGGGCCGGGATCGCCAGCACGTCGTGGTCGGGAGAGCGTAGCCGCGGCCAAGCGGGCGCATTGCGCTCGACGATCTCGTGCCAGGTGACGCGGTCCTGCACGAGGTCCACCGCCGGCGGCACCGAGGTCAGCGAGGCGGCCGCGAAGAAGATCGAGAAGCCGATGCCGATCTCGACCTCGGCAAAGCGCTTCATGCGCACCACCGACGCGCCGGGGTCGCGCCGTAGCCGCTCGGTGACGAGGAAGTTGCCGGCGCCCAGCGCCAGCAGTCCCATGAACAGGCCGATCTTGGCCCCCACCATCACGCCGTAGGCGGTGCCGTAGAAGGCCGGCAGCGAGCCGATGTAGGCGATGAACATGGTGATGCCGGACAGCAGGATGCAGCCCACCCCCAGCATCGACAGCCGGGAGAAGCGGGCACCCACCCGGCGCCAGCCGGCGCCGTCATGCACCTCGGCCAGCGCGATCAGGAAGGCCGGGATGCCGCCGATCCAGATCGCGGCCCCCAGCTGGTGCAGCCATTCCACCGCCAGCAGCACGTTCGACTGTTCGAGCCGGGCCGCCGCGTGGGTGGTGGCGGTGGCGGCGGCGAGCTCGATCCCCACCAGCGCCAGCAGCGCCGCCCCCGGTACCTGACCCCTGCGGTGGCCGTCGTGTGGCCGGTAGGTGCAGGCGGCGATCAGGACCGCGCTGGCCACCTTGACCAGGGCGGCCACCGCGAAGTTGGCCCCCATCACGTCCGTGAACGACAGATCCACCGTGGACATCAGGACCGCCACCTGCAGCCCGTTGCCGAGCAGCTCGACGACCGCCATGGCGACCGCGCTCCAGAAGGTGAGCCGCATGGTGCGGGACAGGATGCGTTCGCCGCCCGCGAGCTCGGCCGCGAACGGGCGGGCCAGCAGCACCAGGAACAGCACGCCGCCCAGCGCCATCGACTGCGCCACGATGGTCAGGCCATGCAGGACGATGCTGAGGTAGCCGAACAGGTCGACGAGCAGCGACACGTGGAGGAGATCCCTACTTCACCGTGAACGGCACGTCGCCGCGCGTGATATGGCCGTCCAGCGCCAGGGCCTGCCAGCGCAGCGTGTAGTCGCCGGGATGGAGGTCGGCCTCGGCATCCATGGCGTTGGTCGGGCTGGTGGGCAGGATCGGCAGCACAGTCTCCCCGCCATCGGCGGCCCTCAGGGTCAGCCGCGAGCGCCGGTGGTCGATCTTGCTGTTGTAGCGGAAGTCGAGCGTCTGGTGGCCGGCGGCGACGGTGCCGCCGCGGGCGGGCGTGCTGCTGGTCAGGATCGCGTGTGCCCGGGCCGTGGCGGGGAGCCATGCCACGACAAGGGCGAACCCCAAAGCGAGGGGCGGCGCGATGGGACGGATCGGCATGATGGCAAGGTCCTGCTCGGGAACGCGAAGGGGACCGCCGCTCTAGGCCAGAAGCCCGCGCGGTGGAAGGCCGGTCCCCCGCCCCCGGGCTCAGGTTCTCCTGGCTCGGGCTCCCGGGCTCAGATGTAGTGCTCGGCCAGCGGCGCGAAGCCGTTGAAGCGGGTCGAGCAGTAGGTCGACACGTAGGCGCCGGTGGACAGCAGCTCGACCCGCTCGCCGGTGGCGAGGTCGAGCGGCAGCCGGTAGCCGCTGCGCTCGTAGAGGATGTCGGCGCCGTCGCAGGTGGGGCCGGCGATCGCCACCGGACCCGTCGCGGCGCCGTCGTGCGGGGTGCGGATGCGGTAGCGGATCGCCTCGCCCTCGGTCTCGGCCAAGCCGCCGAAGCGGCCGATGTCGAGATAGACCCAGCGCAGGCCGTCACGCACGCCGCCGGGCGAGGCGTCGCCGGACGTGCCGCGCCGGCTGACCAGCACCACCTCGGAGCTGACCACGCCGGCATCGCCGACGATGTAGCGGCCGGGCTCGACCACGGTCTCGGGCAGCGCGTTGCCGAAGTGGCGGGTCATGGCCCGCCCGATCGCGGCGGCGAACTGGTCGATCTCCGGCACGTCGTCGCGGTAGCGGGTGGGGAAGCCGCCGCCCAGGTTGAGCATGCGCATGTCGAGCCCGGCGGCGGCGAGGTCGGTGAACAGCATCGCGGCACGCCCGATCGCCGCCTCGTAGGCGGCGGTATCGGTCTGCTGGCTGCCGACATGGAACGACAGCCCGTACGGGTCGAGCCCGAGGTCGCGGGCACGCAGCATCAGCGCGCGGGCATGCTCGACCGAGGTGCCGAACTTGCGCGACAGCGGCCAGTCGGCGCCGGCGTTCTCGACCAGCAGCCGGCAGTAGACGCGTGCGCCAGGCGCGTGCCGGGCCAGCTTGTCCAGCTCCTCGTCGCTGTCAAAGGCGAACATGGTGATGCCGGCGTCGTGCGCCCTGGCGATCGCAGTCGCCTTCTTGATGGTGTTGCCGAACGAGATCGCCGACGGGTCGGCGCCGGCGCGCAAGCACAGCTCGGCCTCCTCCCAGCTTGCGGAGTCGAAGCAGGAGCCGAGCGACACCAGCCGCTGCAGCACCGGCATCGCCGGGTTGGCCTTCACCGCGTAGTAGATGCGGGCATGCGGCAGGGCCGCCTCCAACGCGCAGAAGCGCAGCTCGACCTGGTCGACATCGACCACCAGGCACGGCGTCGCCGGAACCTTGTCTGCCAGAAACTGGGCGATCTTCGGGGTCATCGCGCCCATCCTCTCCTGTATCGTCCGCCTGATGAAGGCGACGGACGTGTTGCGAAACGGTCTAACGGACCAGCGACCAAGACTCGGTCCACCCGCGGACGGGGGATCCCGATTGCCAGAACGCTTGACGTCGTTGCGTAACCTCGGAGGGCCAGTGGCACGTGCGTTGCTGCGTGCCGCGCATATGAGGCTACCCGATCCCGGACGCAATAGCCGATGAAACCGTCCTCGCCTTGACCTGACCCCGTGTCCGCACCGCCCGGGCCCTGCAACCGCGTTCGTTGCGCGGGCGTTGCCTCGGCGTCCCCATCGGAGTGTCCGGCATGGCCCGCAAGGTGATCGCACCGCACAGCGCAGCCCTGCTCGAGTCGGATGACCGGCCCACACGGGAGGCCGGAGGGCGCGACGACGTGTCCAGCCGGACCACGATCGGCGACCCGACCGCCCGCAGGCTCGGCCGCGGCGCCCGGCAGCCGCTGCACATCCCCTGGGCCGGCTGGAAGCGGGTGATCCGGCGCACGGTCTCGGAGATGATCTCCGACCGGATCGGGCTCGCCGCCGCCGGCTGCGCCTTCTACGCCACGCTGGCCCTGTTTCCGGCGATCAGCACGCTGGTCTCGCTGTATGGCCTGGCCTTCGACCCCAACACGGTGGAGCCGCAGCTGCGCGTGCTGCGCGACCTGCTGCCTCGGCCCGCCTTCCAGTTGATCTCGGAGCGGGTGCATACGCTGGTGACGCAGCCGCGCGGCACGCTCACGATCGGGCTGATCGTCGGCCTGCTGGTTACGCTATGGTCTGCCTCGGCCGCCACCAAGTCCATGATCGCCGCCCTGAACATCGCCTACGAGGAACAGGAAACCCGTCCGCTGCTGCGGTATCACGCGACCGCGCTCAGCATGACGCTGTGCGGTATCCTCGGCGCCGCGCTGGCGGTGGCGCTGCTGGTGTTCCTGCCGGCGGCGTTGGACTTCATCCCGCGCCATTTCGGCTTCCGCGCGGTGGAGGCCGGCACGCAGCGGCTGATCCAGCTGGGCGGTCCGCTGGTCATGCTGCTGTTCGTGGGCGGCGCGTTCTCGCTGCTCTACCGGTTCGGGCCGTCGCGGCGCGGCGCCGCCTGGCACTGGATCACGCCGGGCTCGCTGCTGGCCACGGTGCTGTGGCTCCTCGCCTCCGCGGCGTTCTCCTTCTATGTCGGCCATTTCGCCAGCTACGATGCCACGTACGGCCCGCTGGGCGCCGTGGTCGGCATCATGATGTGGTTCTTCGTGACCGCCTACGTGGTGCTGCTGGGCGCCGAGCTGAACGCCGAGCTCGAACTTCAAACCGCCATGGACAGCACCGCCGGCCAGCCACGCCCGATCGGCCGTCGTGGAGCCTATGTCGCCGACCACGTCGCCCAGGACTAGATCGGCTCGTGCTTCGGCACGGCTCAGGTCAGGACGGCCGCATCAACCGCGATGTCGCCCCTGATTAAGGGGCTCGCCGCTGCACCCATAGGCGCGACAGCATGACCGAACCGCATGGTCAGCTGCCAAGTCGATCCCGTCGTGGTGGGGGACCAGCCGGTCCTGCTACCGAAGCGTGGTGGCCGCGATCGCCTGGTCGCTGGTGTCGCCGTCCGCGGCTTCGGCGACCTCGATCGCGTCCGGCGTCGCCCGCTGCAGGGTGACGCTGGCGGTGCCGGAGCCCAGCATGCCGATGCGGGCGGCGGCGGCGCGCGACAGGTCGACGATGCGGCCGCCGAATGGGCCGCGGTCGTTCACCGTCACCACCACCGAGCGGCCGGTGCGCTCCGAGGTCACCAGCACCTTGGTGCCGAGCGGCAGGGTCGGGTGCGCGCAGGTGAGCTGCATGGGGTTGAAGCGGGCGCCGCTGGAGGTGTGACGTCCGACCCCGCGGGAGTCATACCAGCTGGCGACGCCACGCTCCGACCAAGCCAGCGCAGACCGGCCGGCGTCGGCCACCCGGTGCGCCCGCAGTGCCAGCTGCGACTCGACCGCGTGGGCCCAGGCGGTCACGGGATGGACGAGCCGCGCGGCCGGCGCCTGAACGACGCCCGATCCATTCGTTGCGAGGCTGGTGGCCGGGGCGGAGGCGAAGCGCTGTTCGGTGCCGGCATCCAGTGCTCCATGGGCCGCCAGGTTGCCGCGCACCGCATCAGCCCAGCTGGTGGATGCGGCGATGGCACGTCCTGGGCCGATGCCCGAGAGAGAACAGGCGAGAAGCGCCGACAGCACCAGCTTGCCAGGAACACCGGCCGATGCCCGGCATGATCGCTCGGCAGATCCGGGAACGGGATCGCTGGTCGTCCGGTGCTCGCCCGTCAAGCCCATATTGGTTGCATCCCATCCTGTTCACGAAGAGTAGAGGCCGATCATGTCCTCAAGATCAAGCGTCAAACTGGCAGGCCTGGGTGAATGACCGGTTAACCAGCAGCTTCTTCTTGTCGCAGCTGGCATGATCGGTCTGGGAAAGCGCAGGCATCATCATGGACCACCCGATATTACTGTGTGCGCCGATGGCGTTATTGTGCACCGCAACGGGACGCTCGGGGGCACGCTCCGGTCGGTCCGGCCCCACTCTTGGAGCGGGCGGGGCGGCATGCTAACGCCGCGGGACGATGACGCCACCCCTGATCGCCGTGCTGAACGGCGCCAACCTCAACATGCTGGGCCTGCGCGAACCCGCCGTCTATGGCCGGGCGACGCTGGGCGACGTGGAACAGGTGTGCGTGCAGGCGGCCGAGCGGCTCGACATCGCGATCGACTTCCGCCAGACCAACGGCGAGGGCGAGCTGGTATCCTGGGTGCAGGAATGCCGTGGCCGGGCGCGCGGCATCCTGATCAACCCGGGCGGCTATACCCATACCTCCGTGGTGCTGCTCGATGCCCTGCTGGCGGTGGGGCTGCCGGTGATCGAGGTGCACCTCAGCAACATCCACCGCCGCGAGGACTTCCGGCGGCATTCCTATGTCAGCCAGGCGGCGGCGGGCGTGATCTGCGGCCTCGGCGTGCGCGGCTACGCGCTCGGCCTCAACGCGCTGGCCGACATCATCATGGACGAGGACGAACGATGATCCGCCTGCCCGTGGACGCCGAGGCGATCCGCGCCCTCGCCGACATCCTGCGCGAGACCGGCCTCACCGAGATCGAGATCGCCGAGAACGACAGCCGGATCCGGGTGGTGCGGGCGCCGGCGCAGGTGGTGCAGGCCTATGCCGCGGCCCCACCGGCGGCGGCGCCCGTCACGAGCGCCGCCATCGAGCCGGCCGCCGTGGCCGACTACTCCAAGCACCCGGGTGCCGTGACCAGCCCGATGGTGGGCGTGGCCTACCTGTCGCCCGAGCCCAACGCGCCCGCCTTCGTCAGCGAGGGCCACGCGGTCGCCGCCGGCCAGACCCTGATGCTGATCGAGGCGATGAAGACCTTCAACCAGATCAAGGCGCCGCGCGCCGGCACGCTCGCGCGGCTGCTGGTCACCTCCGGCTCGCCGGTCGAGTTCGGCGAAGTGCTGGCCGTCATCGAGTGATCGGCCATCGACCGACCGGCGGCACCACGGATACAGGCTGATGTTCGACAAGATCCTGATCGCCAACCGCGGCGAGATCGCGTTGCGCGTGCTGCGCGCCTGCCGGGAGCTCGGCATCCGCACCGTGGCCGTGCATTCCACCGCCGATGCCGAGGCGATGCACGTGCGCCTGGCCGACGAGACCGTGTGCATCGGCCCGCCCCCCGCCCGCGACAGCTACCTCAACGTGCCGGCGATCCTGACCGCGGCCCACCTGTGCGGCGCGGACGCGATCCATCCGGGCTACGGCTTCCTGTCGGAGAACGCGGGCTTCGCCGAGGCGGTGGAGGCGCATGGGCTGACCTTCATCGGGCCGTCTCCCGACCACATCCGCATGATGGGCGACAAGATCACCGCCAAGGCCGCGATGGCGGGACTGGGCGTGCCGCTGGTACCCGGGTCGGACGGCGCGCTTCCAGACCTGGACGCGGCGCGTGCGGTGGCCGGCCAGGTCGGCTATCCCGTCCTGATCAAGGCCGCCGCCGGCGGCGGCGGGCGCGGCATGAAGGTCGCGCGCAGCGCCGCCGAGCTCGAGGAGGCCTGGCGCGTCGCCCGCACCGAGGCCAAGGCCGCGTTCGGCAACGATGAGGTCTATCTCGAGAAGTACCTCGACCGCCCGCGCCACATCGAGCTGCAGGTGTTGGCCGATACCCATGGCGCCGTGGTGCATTTCGGCGAGCGCGACTGCTCTCTGCAGCGCCGCCACCAGAAGCTGCTGGAGGAAGCGGGCTCGCCGGCACTCTCGCCTGCGCAGCGCGACGCCATCGGCGAGACCGCCACCGCCGCCCTGAAACGGCTCGGCTACCGCAACGCCGGCACGCTGGAGTTCCTCTACCAGGACGGCCAGTTCGCCTTCATCGAGATGAACACGCGGCTGCAGGTCGAGCATCCGGTCACGGAGATGGTGTGCGACATCGACCTAGTGCGCGAGCAGATCCGCATCGCCGCCGGCCAGCCGCTGGGCTACGCGCAGGGCGACATCCGCTTCAACGGCCACGCCATCGAGTGCCGCATCAATGCCGAGGACCCGGAAAACTTCATGCCGACGCCGGGCCGGGTGACGGTGTTCCACCCGCCGGGCGGGCTCGGCGTGCGCATCGACAGCGCGCTGTACGCCGGCTACGTGGTGCCGTCCTACTACGACAGCATGGTGGCCAAGCTGATCGTGCACGCGCCGACCCGGGCGGAGGCGATCGCCCGCATGCAGCGGGCACTGGACGAGTTCGTGGTGGCCGGCATCAAGACCGTGATCCCGCTGCATCAGCGCATCCTGGCCGACCCTGGCTTCAGGAGCGGTGAGTACACCATCCACTGGCTGGAAGACTTCGTCGCCAAGCCGCATTGATGCCCGCCGCCCGCGAACGGTTTCGACGGCGATCGATCGCCCGAGGTTCGACACCCTCGTCAACTCGTGACAGTATCGTCATGATCCAGGAGGTCCGGGGGCGCGATGATGCCAGGTTCTGAGTCCGCCCATGCGGTTGTCCGGGCCATGCAGGATTACGATGCCACGTTCCTGTTCCCACCGGAGCTGAACGTTTCGCGCGTGACGATCTCCATCCTGAACGAGATGTACTCGGTCAAGGAGGATCCGGAACAGAACTGGATCTGGTTCGCCTTCCACGGATTCATACGGTTGGCGAGGCTGCGCGGATCCAACGGCCCGGCCCCGCGCAGCTTCGCCACGATCGGAACCGGGAACGGTCTGGATGCGATCGGTGCCGCCCACGCCTTCCCGACCCTTGAACGTATCGTGGTCACCGATGTCGACGACGTCGTCCAGGCGGCCATCCGGAACGTGCGCCGAAACGTTCCCGCGCACATGGAGGTCATCGGGCTCGTCGGCGACGTCTGCCATCCGCTGGCGACGCTCCCGTTCGGCATCGACATCATCTATGCCAACCTGCCCAACATCCCGTCGTCCGACGGCGAGCTGGATGACCCCGGCACCTTCTTTCGTCTCGACGGCAGCGACGCGGAGCCTGAGACCGATCGATACCTGCTCGGCCTGCAGAGGCGGTTCCTGCGGTCGGCGCCGCACGTCCTGTCCCCCTCCGGCATCGCCGTCCTCATGATCGGCGGCCGCTTCCCCATGCGGCTGTTCGACCGGCTTGGGCAGGTGACCGGTTTCGCCGTCGGGGAGCTGCTGGCCGACTTCAAGCTGCAGACCGAGGCGGACAACGTCACCGGCGGTTATGCCGGTTTCGAAACGAGCGGCATCACGTTCGAGTTCTATCGCTACGACGAGGGACGGCGGATCGCGCGGGACTGCCGGGGCGGCAGCGGCGTGGACCTGAAGCGCAGGCTCGACGGCTGCAGGCTGACGGCGGCCGAGGCGGCGCGGGAGGTGGCGCGCGGCGGATCCGTCGGCCATACGGTCCACATGGTGACCACGACGCCGCGGACCGGCGTCGTGCCGCAGGATCACGGGTAAGCGCCGGTCCAGGGGCTCGTGGGCCGGGCGACGGGATCAGGCGTCCGGCGGACACGGCCGCCGCATGCCGCGGGATCGGTCAGGACTCGTAGCTGACCAAGGCTGAGACCGGCACGTCCAGCCTGTCTCGGCCACGCAGTGCCAGGATCTCGATGATCACGGCCGCCGCGACCACCTCGGCGCCCACCTTGCGCAGCAGCGCCACCGCCGCCGCGAGCGTGCCGCCGGTGGCCAGCAGGTCGTCCACCACCACCACGCGCTGCCCGGGACGGATCGCGTCGGCCTGGATGTGCAGGCTGTCGCTGCCGTACTCGAGGTCGTAGCGCACCGACACGGTCTCGCCCGGCAGCTTGCCCGGCTTGCGCAGCATCAGGAAGCCGCAGCCCAGCTTGCTGGCCAGGGGTGCCGCCATCAGGAAGCCCCGCGACTCCACGCCGGCCAGCAGGTCGGGCCGCGCCGGCGCCACCTGACGGGCCATGCGGCCCACCGCCACCTGCCAGGCGTCGGCGTCCCGCAGCAGGGTCGAGATGTCGTAGAACAGGATACCGGGCTTGGGGAAATCCGGGATGCCCCGGATATGCTGCTTCAGGTCCATGGGATCGCTCTAGCCAATCGCGCATGCGAGGACCAGGGGCGTCACGCGCAGGCATGCCTCGCGCGATGCCGCATCGATCCGCCTCGCGATCCGGTCCCGGCAGAGGTCCGTTTCCTTGCGATCCGATCGGTCAGGAACCCGGGGAACGGCGGAGCAGGATCAGGCCGACGATCCCGGACAACACGAACAGGACCACGGCGATCACGATCTGGAGGTCGTGGCCGATCCGGGTGCCGTGGCCCAGCAGGGTGAAGACCACCGTCTGCGGCAGGCTGCCGAGCAGGGTCGCGGCGGCGAACGGCAGCACAGGCGTGCCCAGCACGCCGGCGGCCAGGTTGAGCGCCAGGCTGCTGCCGACCGGCAGCAGGCGCAGGGTCAGCACGGTACCGAACGGTCGCGCCGCGGCCAGACGGTCGAGCCGGGACAGCCAGCCTTCCGGGTGCCTGGCAAGACGGCGCCGGGCCCAATCGTGACCCGCCAACCGTGCCCACCCGAAACCCAGCAGGCAGCCCGTCAGCGTGGCCAGGCTCGACAGCGCGACCCCGCCCGGCAGCCCGTAGGCGATGCCGCCGGCGAAGCACACCGCCTGCCGCGGCAGGCCGACCGCGCACATCAGGCTACCCGCCAGCAGGAACAGCAGCGGACCGGACACCCCGTGCCGCAGCACCGCGACGGCCGGAAGCAGCCCCCCCTCCCCACCCGGCAGCCGGCGCAGCAGCAGACCTGCGGCCAGCAGGACGCACAACAGCAGCACCGGCCGCAGCAGCCGGCCCGGCGCCGCGGCCGGCACGGGCGCGGCATCGGCCTCAGGGGTGAACACCGCCACCTCCGGCATCTCGGGCGGGATCGCGCGCATCGGAGCGGCCGGTAGCATCGGTGCCACGCGCGGCACAAGCGGCCTCGACACGTGCGGACGGCGTGCGATTCCCTTGCAGGAGGGGTTCCCGCGACCCTATTTTGGCTGATGCCCTCCGATGCGATCGTTTCCCCCGGCCGCGGGCCGCGTGCAACCGTCACGGCCGCCCATTTCCCCGCCATGACGCCGGCCATCCTCACCGAGCGGGACCGCCGGCGCGTGTCCTCGTGGCTGTTCGTCCTGTGCGGCATGCTGCTCGGCATGATCGCGTTGGGCGGTGCCACCCGGCTGACCGGGTCGGGGCTGTCCATCATGGAATGGGCACCGCTGTCGGGCATCGTGCCGCCGCTGACCCATGCGCAGTGGGAGCACCTGTTCACGCTCTACCAGCAGATCCCGCAGTACCGGCTGGAGCACCAGGGCTTCGGCCTGGCCGGCTTCCAGCACATCTTCTGGCTGGAATGGATCCATCGGTTCTGGGGCCGCGCCATGGGTCTAGTGCTGATCGTGCCGCTGGTCTTCTTCGTCGCGACCCGCGCGATCAGGCTCGGCCTCGCCGGACGTCTCCTGTTGCTCTTCGTGCTGGGCGGGCTGCAGGGCGCCATCGGCTGGTTCATGGTGGCGTCGGGCTTCGATCCGAACAGCGTCGCGGTGGCGCCATCCAAGCTGGTGCTGCACCTGTGCTTCGCCTTTGCGCTCTACGCCGCGATCCTGTGGACCGCCTTCTCGGTACGCTGGCCGGTGCCGGTGACGATCCCCCGCACGTCGGGCGCATTGTGGGCGCGGCGGCTGGCGGTCGCGGCGGCGGGCGTGCTGGCGGTCACCGTGATCGCCGGCGGCTTCACCGCCGGCACCCACGCCGGTTTCGGTTACAACACCTATCCCGACATGGACGGCCATCTGATCCCGACGGGGTATGCGAGCCTGCATCCGTTCTGGCGCAACTGGTTCCAGAACCTCGCCGCGGTGCAGTTCGACCACCGCGTGCTGGCGACGCTGACCGTGCTGACCGTTGGCGCCACCCTGCTGGTGGGCCTGCGCGCCCGGTTGCCCAGGCCCGCGCATGACGCGCTGATGCTGCTGGGCTGGGCGGTGCTGGCGCAGTACGCGCTGGGCGTCACCACGCTGCTGCTGGTGGTGCCGGTCTGGGCCGGCACGCTGCACCAGACCTTCGCCGCCATCCTGCTCAGCGTCACCCTGTTCGCCCTCCACCGCCTGCGCGGCATGCAGGGCACCGCCACGATCGGAATCCCCATGAGCGGACACCCATGAGCGCGCTTGCCACCACCGACGCGCTGTTCTTCGGCCGTCCGGGTGCCCGGCTGGACCGCGCCGGCGCCGAGCGCATCCTGGCCGGGGCCCTCGGAGGGACCGACGACGGCGAGCTGTTCCTGGAGCATCGCGAAAGCGAGTTCATCAGCCTGGAAGAGGGGGTGATCCGCTCCGCCAGCCACGACACCTCGTCCGGCTTCGGCTTGCGCGCGGTGCTGGGCGACGAGGCTGGCTACGCCCACTCCGACGAGATCAGCGAGCGTGCGCTGCTGCGCGCCGCCGACACCGTGGCCGCCGTGCGCCGTGGCCGCAGCGGCGTGGCCGCCGACCCGCCGCGACAGACCAACGCCCACCTGTACGGCGACGCCAACCCGCTCCGCGAGGGCGAGTTCGCCGCACGCGCCAGCCTGCTGTCCGAGATCGACGCCTATGCGCGCGCCGCCGACGGGCGGGTGGTGCAGGTGATGGCCTCGCTCGCCGCGGAATGGCAGGCCGTCCAGATCCTGCGCGCCGGCGGCGACCGGGTAGCCGATATCCGGCCGCTGGTACGGCTCAACGTGTCGGTGGTGGTGGAGAAGGATGGGCGCCGCGAAAGCGGCAGCCACGGAAGCGGCGGCCGCCACGCGTTCTTCCGCGTGCTGACCGAGGCGAGCTGGCGTCACGCCGTCGACGAGGCGCTGCGCCAGGCCCTGGTCAAGCTGGACAGCGTGCCGGCGCCGGCCGGCGAGATGGAGGTGGTGCTGGGCAATGGCTGGCCCGGCATCCTGCTGCACGAGGCGGTGGGCCACGGGCTGGAGGGCGACTTCAACCGAAAGGGCACCTCCGCGTTTGCCGGGCTAGTCGGCCAGCGGGTGGCCTCCCCTGGCGTTACCGTGGTCGATGACGGCACCCTGCCCGACCGCCGCGGCAGCCTCACCGTGGATGACGAGGGCACCCCCGCCGGCCGAACCGTGATGATCGAGGACGGCATCCTGCTTGGCTTCATCCAGGACCGGATGAACGCGCGGCTGATGGACGTCGCGCCCACCGGCAACGGCCGCCGCCAGTCCTATGCGCACATGCCGATGCCGCGCATGACCAACACGGTGATGCTGAACGGCACCCACACCCCGGACGAGATGATCCGCTCGGTGAAGCGGGGCCTGTATGCCGTCAACTTCGGCGGCGGCTCGGTGGACATCACCTCGGGCAAGTTCGTGTTCGCCGCCAGCGAGGCGTACCTGATCGAGGATGGCCGCGTCACCGCCCCGGTGCGCGGCGCCACCCTGATCGGCAACGGCCCGGACGCCATGACCAAGGTGAGCATGATCGGCAACGACCTCCAGCTCGATCCCGGCATCGGCACCTGCGGCAAGAACGGCCAGGGGGTGCCGGTGGGTGTCGGCCAGCCGACCCTCAAGATGACCGGGCTGACCGTGGGCGGCACCGGCGGCTGAACCGGCCGGCCGCCTCCATGCCTCCCGGCCCATCGCCCGTCGCCACTGCGGTCCCGTGGCGGGCGCGCCACGCGGCGCGCACCCGCGTCCTGCTGGAGCAGGGCCGCATGCCGATCTGGCTGATCGTGCTGCTGGGGGTGCTGAGCGCGGTCGGGCCGTTGTCCACCGACATGTACCTGCCGGCCTTTCCACAGCTCGATGCGGCGCTGGGGACGAACGGCACCGGGCAGATCACGCTGGGGGCCTGGTTCGTCGGGCTGGCGATCGGGCAGTTCACCCTGGGTCCGGCATCCGACCGCTGGGGCCGCCGGATGCCGCTGGTGGCGGGTCTCGCCATCTTCCTGGCCGGCACGCTCGGCTGCGCCCTCAGCCACGACATCTGGAGCTTCAGCGCCTGCCGCGTGCTGGCGGCGATCGGTGGCTCGGCCGGCATGGTGATCCCGCGTGCGATCGTGCGCGACATCGGCACCGGCACGGCCGCCGCCCGGCTGATGTCGCAGCTCACCCTGGTGCTGGGGGTGGTGCCGATGCTGGCCCCCATGCTCGGCGCGCTGGTGCTGGCGGTGTCGGGCTGGCGCTCGATCTTCGTCGTCGCGGTCATCTATGGCGCCGCCTGCCTGCTCGTGGTGCAGTTCCTGCTGCCGGACACGCTGCCGCCGCAATACCGGCTGCGGCTGACCCCGGTCGAGGTGCTCGGCCGCTACGTGTCCATCCTGCGCGAGCCGACCTTCCTGGCCAACAGCCTCATCTGCAGCTGCGGCACCTTCGTGATCTTCGCCTACCTGTCCGGCACGCCGGTGATCTTCGAGCGCATCCGGCACTTCACGCCGTTGGCCTTCGGCACGGTGTTCGGCGTCAACGCCTCGCTGTACATCCTGGCCACCCAGGTGAACGCCCGCACGGTGACGCGGCTGGGGGTGGGCCGCATGCTGGCGATCGGCATGACCTCGCTCACCGGGGCGGCGCTGTCGCTGATCGTGGTGGTGCTGGCCGGGCTTGTCGGGCCGGAGCACCGCCTGCTGCTCACGGCGCTGCCGATCGCCTGGGTCATGGCCTCGCTCGGGCTGGTGTCGCCCAACGCCACCGTGCTGGCATTGACCGCCCATGCCCGCCATGCCGGCAGCGCGTCGGCCATGCTGGGCACGCTGCAGTTCTCGTTCGGCGCGGTGAGCGGCGCGTTGCTGGGCATCTTCTCGGGCGTCAGCGCGCTGCCCACCGCGCTGCTGGTCGCGGCCGGCGTGCTGGGCGCCAACCTGGCCTATCACGCGCGGCGGCGGGAGCCGGTCCTTGTCCCGCGTTGACGCGGATGCGGCTGGCACGACGCTGCTGCGCCACCCGGGCCTGATCGGCTTCCTGTTCAGCCGGTCGCTATCTTCGCTCGCCTATCAGATCCAGGCGGTGGCGATCGGCTGGAACGCCTATCAGCTCACCCGTTCGCCGCTGACGCTGGGACTGATCGGGCTGGCGCAGTTCCTGCCAATGCTGCTGCTGGTGTTCGCCGGCGGCCAGGTCGCGGACCGGTTCGACCGCCGCCGCGTCGTGGTGATCTGCCAGGGGGCGGAGGCGCTGTGCGGGCTGGGCCTCCTGATGGGCACGATGCGGCACGCGCTGACGCCCGCCACGATCTACGGCATCGTCGTCCTGCTCGGCGCGGCCAAGGCGTTCGAGGGCCCCTGCCTGCAGGCGCTGTTGCCGAGCCTGGTGCCGCCGGCGCTGTTCAGCCGCGCCGCGGCACTGAGCTCGTCCCTGTTCCAGTGCGTGGCCATCGGCGGTCCGTCGGTCGGTGGGCTGCTCTACATGGCGGGACCCGGCCTCGCCTTCGGGACGTGCGCCGCGCTGTTCGTGCTGGCGGCGCTGGCCATGCTGCTGGTCCGGCTGGAGCAGCCGCCGCGGCCGCGCGGGCCGGTGACGCTCGCCACCGTGTTCGGCGGCCTCGCATTCATCCGCTCGCGACCGTCCATCCTGGGCGCGATCCCGCTCGACCTGTTCGCGGTGCTGCTGGGTGGCGCCACCGCGCTGCTGCCGGTGTATGCGCTCGACATCCTGCACGGCAGCCCGCTGGAGCTTGGGTTGCTGCGCGCCTCGCCGGCGCTGGGCGCGCTCGCGATCTCGCTGCTGCTGGCGAGGCGCCCGATCCGCGGCAGCGCCGGACCGATCATGTTCGGCGCGGTGGCGGTGTTCGGGATCGCCACGATCGTGTTCGGCGTGTCGCGTTCGTTGCCGCTGTCGATCGCGGCACTGGCGGTGCTGGGGGCGGCCGACGTGGTCAGCGTGGTGATCCGCTCGACCCTGGTGCAGCTGGACACGCCCGAGGAGATGCGCGGCCGGGTATCGGCGGTGAACCTGCTGTTCATCGTCACCTCCAACCAGCTGGGAGAGTTCGAGAGCGGCACCCTGGCCGCCCTGGTCGGAACCACGTCGGCGGTGGTGCTGGGCGGCCTCGGCACCCTGCTGGTGACGGGCCTGTGGATGCGGCTGTTCCCGTCGCTGCGCCGGCTGGATCGGCTGGAGGCCGAACCCGCCTAGCTTGCTCCCTTCATGACGGCGCCTGAGAGCCCGGCAGAGGTTGCCGCCCGGCAGGAACTGCCGGGCATGACCGGGCAGTTCCTGCCGACCTGACGCCGTCCGAGCCGTCAACAGGGGTTCAACGGTTGGCGCATGGCTTGCAATACGCGCACCGCAGACCATGCGTGGGGGCAAGGCATCATGTCGGGCGTGTCAGGGTCGACGGCGATCTCGGTCTACCTGTCGACGATCAAGGACGAGCAGACGCAGGTCGCGCGCTACGTCAAGTCGGATCCGACCCTGGCCGCCACCGCCGCCAAGTTCGCCAGGACCGCGTCGACCCTGACCACACCGACCGCCATCCTCAAGAACTACAGCGCGCTCCAGGTGCTGACCGGCGCCTACGACATCGGCGGCGACATCAACGAGACCGCCGTGTTGAAGGACCTGATCACGCAAAACGTCAACAGTTCCTCCTCGCTGGTACAGCGGACCGCCAACACCGACTTCCTCCATTTCGCCCGCGCCACCAACGACCGCACCAGCCAGACCGCCTTGCTCGGCAGCTCTGGCACCCTGTCCCTGACGACGAGCGGCTCCTACGCCTCGTCCCTGACGGTTCAGAACACCGCCTTCAGCCTGGCCAGCACGGCGCAGACCGCGACGCTGCCGGGCGTGAAGTGGTCGTTCGTGCTGAACGACGGGTCGGCCAACAGCTCGGTCGCGACCGCATTGTCCAGCGCGGTCGCCGCCACCGACGACGGCGCCTACTACGGCGTATCGGCGGCGGGCGTCGCCTACGGCTTCGACGGCGCGCCCCCGGTCACCACCTCCACCGACAGCGCCGGCAACACGGTCTACAGCGTGCCGCTGGCCACGGACGCGAACGGCAACGTCGTCAAGCGGGCCGACATCGTGTCGGTGAACGTCACCGCCGGCAGCGATTCGACCGCCGTCACCGGGCAGCTCGGGGCGCTGCAGGGTGCGGCGAAGGCGGCCGGCTTCGACGCCACCCTGTCCTCCGGCAACCAGCTCAGCGTGATCGATCCCGCCTCGTCGGGCGTCAACAGCCTGGCGCGCAGCAACGGCACCGCGATCGCCACCGCGACCAGCGGCACGCTGGACGCCAGCGGCCGGCTGGCGCTGGGCGACGCCGGGCTGACGCTGTCGGCAGGCCAGACCCTGACCGACGGCACGACCGTGATCGGCACCGTCGCCTCGGTCGACAGCATCGGCAACGTCACCCTGACCACGCCGACCAGCGTCAGCATCCAGGCCGGCGACACCATCGAGGTCGCGACCGGGCTCGGCTTCAACTACGTCGGCACGAACGCCACCACCACCGCGGCCGCGACGACGAACAGCAGCACCCTGGCGCTGGGCAGCGCCGGCCTTGGCCTCAAGCCAGGACAGATCATCACCAGCGGCGGTGCCACGATCGGCACGATCGGCAGCGTGGATGCCCACGGCAACGCCACCCTGCTCGCCGCGCTGACGACGGCGGTGCCGAGCGGCACCGCGCTGGTGGTGCTGCCCGCGGTGTCCGGGGGAACCACACCTGCCCTCGACGACGCCGCCAACGTCAGCGGGGTCGTTGAGAGCTACGAGACCAACGCATTCGAGGCCAGCCAGGGAACCCAAGATCCCGGGATGGACGATGCCCTGTACTACACCCGCACGATGCCGGGCATCGCCAGCATCAACCAGCTGATGTCGGATCCGAAGCTGCTGTTGGTGGTCACCACCAGCCTGGGCATGCAGGACTACTTCGGCTCGCTCGACTTCGACCACCAGGTCAGCCTGCTGACCTCCAAGGTCAACCTCAAGAAGCTGACCAGCCCGGCCGGCATCCGGCAGACCGCCGAGCAGTACCTGATCGCCAAGACCCCGACCGCCAACCAGGCGCCCACCGGGATCGCGGCGCTGTTCTCGGGCACCTCGCCCTCGGGCAACGACCTGTTCGGCCTGATCGCCGGCGTGCCCAGCACCAGCCAGCCCAGCACCACCACCGATCCCGTTCTGTCCCTGTTCGCCTGATCGCGGATCAGGCGGCGGGAGCCAGATCGGCGGCGAGGCATGCGATCGGGGTGGCCCAGTCGAACGGCATCGGCTGCTGGTAGAGACGCAGGCTGTCGTACCAGGGCGTATCGGCGCGGCCGGTCAGCCAGCGCCAGCATTGGTCGTGGCGCGACAGCATCCGCACCGAACGGCCGAGCGCCGCGGCCAGGTGAGCGGTCGAGGTGTCCACCGCCACCACCAGGTCGAGCCGCGAGACCAGGGCGGCGGTGTCGTCGAAGCTGCCGATATGCGCGGTGTGGTCGATCAGCCGCATGCCAGGCGGCGGCGAGGTCGCCTGCGATGCGGCATCGCCGATCTGCAGGCTGTAGAAGGCGGCCTCGGGCGCCGCCGCCGCCAGCGGCGCCAGGTCGGCCAGGCGGATCGAGCGGCGCCGGTCGGCCAGCGACGACTCGCGCGAGTACGGGTGCGGGCCGCCGGCCCACACCAGGCCGATGCGGCGTCGGTCATCGGTCCCGTCAGCGGCCAGCCGCGCCGACCAGGCGGCGACCCGGTCCGGGTCGGGCCGGAGGTAGCCGGCTGGGGACGGGATCGTGTCGATCGTGGTGCCGAACACCCGCGGCAACGAGAACATCGGGCAGTGCAGGTCGACCGGCGGCAACGCCGCGCCGTGCTCCACGACCGCGTCGATCCCCGGCAGCCGGGACAGCAGCGTCCCCAACGGCGCCCGCACCCGCAGCACCACGCGGCCGCCGCGCGCCTTGGCCATCGCGGCATAGCGGCAGAACTGCAGCGTGTCGCCGTAGCCGCCCTCGTCGTGCAGCAGCAGGGTGCGGCCGGCGAACGGCGCGCCGTCCCACATCGGCGCGGCGAGGCCGTGCGGCGGCTTGGCGCGGGTGCGCCAGCGCCACTCGTACTCGTCGAAGCCGCCCAGATAATCGCCGGCGGCGAGCCGCGCCAGCGCACGGTTGCAGCGCGTCTCGGCGTTGTCCGGCTCGAGCTGCACCGCGAGGTCCAGCACCGTCACCGCGTGATGCGGCGCGCCGTACGCCGTCAACGCCACGCCGAGGTTGGACAAGGTGGGCGCATGCCCCGGGTTGATCCGCAGGGCGTTGGAGAAGGCGGCGACCGCGTCATCGAGCCGCTGCAGCTCGACCATGGTGTTGCCGAGGTTCGACCAGGCGGTCCAGCCACGCGGGTCGAGCGCCGCCGCGCGGCGCAGCAGCCGCTCCGCCTCGTCGAACCGGCAGAGCTGGTTCAGCAGACCGCCATAGTTGGCCATGACCAAGGCGTCCGACGGGGCCGCCGCAAGGGCCGCGAGGTAGCCGGCTTCATCGGGATCGGTCATGGCGTTCAGCGTGACACGGCGCGGTTAATGGGCAGCAAAGGCCAGGGGCCCTGCCCCTGGACCCCGGCAAAGGCTCGGCCTTTGCAATCCAACTCTTAAGGATCGGGTTCCAAGGGCCTGCAGCTCTTGGCGGGCCCAGGGCGGAGCCCTGGCCTTACTCCTCCGGCGTGAACGACGCGGTCAGGTCCGACAGGTGCCCGATCTCCTCCAGCCGGACCCCCTCCGGCGCCACCAGCCGACTGCGCCCATGCGCCACCCGGCGCGGCAGGAACACGTGCTCGAAGCCCAGCTTCTGCGCTTCCTTGAGTCGCGCCTCCGCCTGCGCCACCTGCCGCACCTCGCCGGACAGCCCCACCTCGCCGAAATATACCGAGCCGGCGCTGGTCGGGCGGTTGGCCGAGGCCGAGGCCAGCGCCGCCGCCACCGCGAGGTCGGCGGCCGGCTCGCCGATGCGCAGGCCCCCCGCGACGTTCAGGTACACGTCCATGCCGGCGAGCTTCAGCCCACAGCGCGCCTCCAGCACCGCCAGCAGCATGGCCAGTCGGCCGGTGTCCCACCCGACCACGGCGCGTCTGGGCGAGGACCCGCTGTTGGGCGACAGCAGCGCCTGCACCTCCAGCAGCACCGGTCGCGAGCCTTCGAGGCCGGCGAACACCGCGCTGCCGGCGATGTTGCCGCGCCGCTCGGCCAGGAACAGCGCCGACGGGTTCGGCACCTCCGCCAGGCCACGGTCGGTCATGGCGAACACGCCGATCTCGTCGGTGGCACCGAACCGGTTCTTGGCCGCGCGCAGGATGCGGAACTGATGGCCGCGGTCGCCCTCGAAGTAGAGCACCGCGTCGACCATGTGCTCCAGCACGCGCGGGCCGGCGATGGCGCCCTCCTTGGTGACGTGGCCGACCAGGATCAGGCCGAAGCCGCGGTTCTTGGCCAGCCGGATCAGCTCGAAGCCGGACGAGCGCACCTGGCTCACCGAACCGGGCGCGCTGTCGATCGTCTCGAGCCACATGGTCTGGATCGAGTCGATCACCACCAGCGCCACGTCGGGAAGCGACTCCAGCGTTTGTGCGATGTCGACCACGTTGATGGCGGCCGCCAGTTCCAGCGTCGGCGCGGCGAGGCCGAGGCGACGCGCGCGCAGCCGCAGCTGGTCCACCGCCTCCTCGCCCGAGATGTAGAGCACCCGCCGACCGGCCGCGGCCATGGCGGCGGCGGCCTGCAGCATCAGGGTGGATTTGCCGATGCCGGGATCGCCGCCCACCAGCACCACCGAGGCCGGCACCAGGCCGCCGCCCAGCACGCGGTCCAGC
>CAXUBN010000007.1:0-27032 GCA_964249255.1 uncultured Acetobacteraceae bacterium
GGCCGGCATCGACATGCTGGTCACGATCGGGGGTGCCAGCGTCGGCGACTACGACCTGGTGCAGGACGGGCTCGCCGCGCGCGGATTCGATGTCGACTTCTGGAAGATCGCCATGCGGCCGGGTAAGCCGCTGATGCACGGCAGCATCGGCGCCGGCGATGCGCGGCTGCCGGTGCTGGGCTTGCCTGGCAACCCGGTCTCGGCCCTGGTCTGCTCGCTGCTGTTCCTGATGCCGGCATTGGCGGTGCTGGGAGGCGAAGTGACGACGGAGGCGGCCCCGCCGCGCGAGCGTGCCCGGCTCGGCGCTGCGCTGACCGCCAATGACCACCGTGCCGACCACCTGCGCGCGTCGCTGACCGTGGCCGCGGACGGCGGCCACGTGGTGACCGCGTTCCCGCGCCAGGACTCCGGCATGCTGCGCCGGTTGGCGGAAAGCGAGGCGCTGATCCTGCGCCCGCCGCACGATCCGCCGCGGGAGCCTGGCACCACCGTCGAGATCCTGCGACTGGATCGGCTCGGTTTCTGAGATATCGACGCGATAGCTTGACCGGCGGCCGGGAACCAACATAGAACGAGAGATTGGTTGCCGCTTTGTTCCCGGACGCGCGCCGGACGTTAGACGGCGCGTTTGATGGAGGTCATCGATGCTCACGCGCAAGCAGCACGAATTGCTGAGCTATATCGATGTGCATCTAAAGGAGACCGGCTTCTCGCCGTCCTTCGACGAAATGAAGGACGCGCTCAACCTGCGCTCAAAGTCGGGCATCCACCGGTTGATCTCGGCCCTGGAGGAACGTGGCTTCCTGCGTCGCCGTCATCACCGGGCCCGGGCGCTGGAGGTGCTGCGACTGCCGGACAGTGGCCTCCGCATGGCACCGTTGGTATCGGACCTGGAGCCGGCGACGGCGGCCGTGATCGTCGAGGCCGGCGCCGAGGCCGCGGATAACGTCGGTTTCGCGCCCAACGTGATCAAGGGCGACTTTCAGCAGCGCCTGTCCGGGGTCCGCGCCGCCAGCGATGCCGGGGCGGTGCAGTTGCCGATGTACGGCCGGATCGCCGCCGGCCTGCCGATCGAGGCGCTGCGCGACACTGGTAGCCACGTTGCCGTGCCAATGGCGCTGATCGGCGGCGGCGAGCATTACGCGCTGGAGGTCGCCGGCGACTCGATGATCGAGGCCGGCATTTTGGATGGCGACACCGTGGTGATCCGTCGGGACGACACGGCCGAGAACGGCCAGATCGTGGTGGCGCTGATCGATGACGGCGAGGTGACGCTGAAGCGGCTGCGCCGGCGCGGCAACGCGGTGGCGCTGGAGCCGGCCAATGCGCGCTACGAAACCCGCATCGTGCCGTCCGACCGCGTGCGCGTTCAGGGTCGGCTGGTCGGGCTGCTGCGCCGCTACTGACGCCGCACCCCCAGGCCCGCCATGCACGAGGTCACGTTGCCGGACGGGCATGTAATCAGTGACGATCGAGCCCGGTTGGACATGCTGTTCGTGCACACGATGCTGGCAAATGCTTATTGGGCGGTCGGCCGGGAGCCGGCGCTGACCGAGCGCAGCTGGGCCAACTGCCTGTGCTTCGGCGTTCATGCCCCGGACGGCAGTCCGGTGGGGTGCGCCAGGCTGCTGACCGACTACACCTTCCGAGCCCACATCGGTGACCTCGTGATCCGCCCGGCCTCGCGCGGGCGGGGGCTCGGCACGGCGCTGGTGGCCGCCATCCTGGAGCATCCGGAACTCGCCACGGTGACGCACTGGACGCTCAACACCGCTGACGCGCACGGACTCTACGCCCGTCATGGCTTCCGATCCGGGGATGCGCCCGACAGCTGGATGACGCTGGAGCGCACGGCGGCAGATCGCTAGCCCTCGACCCCGGCTGCCGCCTGCACCGCGGCCAGCGACGGCATCAGCATGGCCAGCCGGGCCACCGCGTCGGCGTCGGGCAGCTCCAGGGGCGGCAGTTCGGCCAGCACGCGAACGTTGCCGTGCCGCTCGATGGCGGCGCGGTTGTTCGGCGACGGGGGGCCGTTCAGGATCACGCCCGCCACCGCGACACCGCGTGCCCGCAACGCTTCCAGGCTGAGAAGGATGTGGTTGATGGTGCCGAGCGTGCTGCGCGCGACCAGCAGCGTCGGCAGCCCCAGTCGCTCGATCAGGTCAACCGTCAGCAGGCCGGGCGTGATCGGCACCAGCACGCCGCCTGCCCCTTCCACCACCAGTGGCCCGTCACCGGCCGGCAGGGTCAACCGTTCGGGCTCGATCGCGATGCCCTCCAGGCGGGCGGCGTCCTCCGGCGACAACGGCGCCTGCAGCTCCAGCGCCGGCGGATGAACACGTGCCGTCGTGCAGCCGGCGAGCCGGCGCACCGTCCATCCGTCGCCGGGCTCCTCGGCCAGCCCGGTCTGCAACGGCTTCCAGTAGTCGGCTGCCCAGGCGCTGGTGAGGCAGGCCGCCACCAGGGTCTTGCCGATGCCGGTATCGGTGCCGGTGACGAACGCGCCCGACCGGGCCGGGCGACGGATGCGGCCATAGGCCACCTCGTAGGCGGCCCGGCTGCCGCCATCGGCGTCGAACCGGCGCAGCACGCGGCGCAGCCGGCCAGCCGTGAGCGGACGATGATCCGGGCCGGGCAGGGCAGCACCGGTGCGCCGCAACGTGCGCAGGAAGGCGATGCCGTCGGCATGGGGAACCACCACCGTTTCGGCATCCCAGCGCCCGATGCGGCGCAGCCGGGCCAGCGTCGGCAGGGCCAAACCGCCATCGGCGACCCCTTCGGCGGCGTGGGCGGCGCGCCATTCGGCCAGGCTGCCGGCGGCCAGCGTCGCCACCATCAGGCAGCCGCCTGGTGCCAGCAGGCCGGCCCACTTCCGCAGCGCCGCATCCGCGTCGGGCAGCCATTGCAGGGTCAGGCTGGAACATACCAGGTCGAAGTGACCGCTTACCGCCGGTTGGGCGGCGTCCATCGCCAGCAGCTGCAGCTGCGCGTCGTCGGCGCAGCGTCGGTGGCACGCGGCGAGCATGTCGGGCGACAGGTCCGTCGCGACGATCATAACCCCGGGCAGATGCCGACGCAGCGCGCGGGTCAGCAGGCCGGTGCCGCAGCCGATCTCCAGCACGCGCCTCCCTGCCGCCGCCGGCCCGCCGAGCTCCGTCGCGATGCGGGCCGCGAGGCGGTCCGCCACCAGGCGTTGCAGGGTGGCGGCCTCGTCATAGGTACCGGCGGCGGCCCCGAAGCGGTCGGCGATCAGGCGCGTCCGGTGCGACATGGGCCGCATCATGCCAGCCCCACCTCGGCCAGCGCGGCCCGCAGCGTGGTGATGATGCCAGTCACGGTGTCGTCGTCGTGGGCGGCGGTCATGGCCAGGCGGATCCGGCTGCCGTTCGGCGGCACCGTGGGGGGGCGGATCGCGACACCCAGCACGCCGCGCCGTTCCATGGCGGCGGCCATGGCCAGCGTGGCGCCGGCATCGCCGATCACGACCGGTACGATCTGGGTGGTGGAGCCGGCCGTATCGACGCCGGCCTCGCCGAGGGCGGCCCTGACCCGGTCGGCGCCGTGCTGCAGGTGCCAGCGCTCGATGTCCAGGCCGGGCATCAGGTCCAGCGCCGCGTCGATCGCACCCAGCACCGGCGGCGGCAGCGCGGTGGTGTGGACGAAGCCGGAGCAGGCGTTGGCGAGGAAGTCGCACAACACCGCGGAGCCCGCGACATAGGCGCCGAAGCTGCCGAACGCCTTGCTGAGCGTGCCCATCGCCAGATCGACGCCGCCAGCCGCGACCGTGAGTCCGGCCCCGACCGGGCCCAGCACGCCGGTGGCGTGTGCCTCGTCCACGTACAGAAAGGCATCGTGGGCGGCCGCCAGGCAGCGCAGGGGGATCAGGTCGGCGCGATCGCCGTCCATGCTGAACACGCTCTCGGTGACGATGAAGCGGCATCCGGGACGGTCAGCGTGACCCACCAGCAGGGCCTGGAGGTGGTCCAGATCGTTGTGACGGTAGCGGATCTGGCGCACGGCGGCGGCGGCGATGCCGTGGTGCAGGCTGGCGTGGATCAGCCGGTCGGCAAACACCAGGGGAGCGGCATCCCCATGCGCCGCCCGCAGCAGCGCCGGCAGCACGGCGGCGTTGGCCTGCCAGCCGGATGCGAACAACAGCGCGGACTCCGTCCGCTTGAACGCGGCCAGCCGAGCCTCGACCGCGAGGTGCAGGTCGAGCGTGCCGGTCACGAGCCGCGAGGCGCCAGCGCCAGTACCGTGGCGCGCGGCCCACTCGGCGGCGCGCTCCGCCAGCAGCGGATGGCGCGCCAGGGCGAGGTAGTCGTTGCCGGACACGTTGAGCAGGCGCCGCCCGTCCCGCATCACGGTGCCGGCGTCGGGGCCGACCGCGCGCGGCCGCAGCGTCCGGCGCATCCGGCGCCCGGACAGCTCGTGCAGCGCCTGTGCCAGGACGGGATCAAGGATCGACATCAGGCCGGCAGTGGTGCCGGATCGCGGCGATCATGGTCAACCAGGGGCATGGTCAACAGGACCCGGCCGGTGCATGGACCGGCGGATGAGCGCATCCGTCCCGACCCCGGGCGCCGGCCATCTGTGGCTGCCCTACACCCAGATGAGGACCGCAAGCCCGCCGCTGCGGGCCGCGTGGACCGACGGAAGCCGCATCGGGCTCAGCGACGGGCGGGTGCTGGTGGACGGCATCGCCTCCTGGTGGACCGCCTGCCATGGCTACAACCACCCGCACATCCGCGGGGCGGTGACGGAGCAGCTCGGCCGGATGCCGCACGTGATGCTGGGGGGGCTGGTGCACGAGCCGGCGCTTCGTCTGGCGGAGCGGCTGACCGCGCTGCTGCCGGGCGACCTGGACCGGGTGTTCTTCGCCGACAGCGGCTCGGTGGCGGTCGAGGTGGCGATGAAGATGGCGCTGCAGTCCTGGCTGAACCGGGGCGTGCGCGGCCGCACCCGGCTGCTGGCGTTCCGCGGCGGCTACCACGGCGACACGCTGGCGACCATGGCGGTGTGCGATCCCGAGGAAGGCATGCACACGCTGTTCGCGGGTGTGCTGGCGCCGCATCACATCGCCGACCTGCCGCGGGACGATGCCGGCGAGGCGGTGCTGGACCGGCTGCTGCTCGATCATGGCCACCAGGTCGCGGCGATCCTGGCCGAGCCGCTGGTGCAGGGTGCCGGCGGCATGCTGTTCCATCCCCCCGAGGTGCTGCAGCGCCTGCGCCGCCTGGCCGACCGGCACGGGTTGCCGCTGATCCTGGACGAGATCTTCACCGGCTTCGGCCGCACCGGCACGATGTTCGCCTGCCAGACCGCCGGCATCGTCCCGGACATCGTCACGCTGTCCAAGGCGCTGACCGGCGGCACGATGGCGCTGTCGGCGGTGGTGGCGCGGCGTCCCGTGTTCGAGGCGTTCCTGTCGAACGATCCGGGACACGCGCTGATGCATGGGCCGACCTTCATGGCCAACCCGCTGGCCTGCGCCGCCGCCAACGCCTCGCTCGACCTGTTCGAGCGCGAGGACCGGCTGGCACAGGCGGCGGCGATCGCGGCACAGCTCGCGGCCGAGCTGGAGCCATGCCGGCAGCTTCCGGGCGTGGCGGACGTGCGGGTGCTCGGGGCGATCGGCGTGGTGCAGCTCCACCGCATCACGGACATGGAGCGGCTGAAGGCGGCGCTGGTCGCGGAGGGCGTCTGGGTAAGGCCGTTCCGCACGATTCTCTACCTTACGCCGGCGCTGACGATCACGCCGGCAGAGCTATCGCGGCTGACCGGAGCAATCCAGACGGTGCTGCGGCAGCTCCGACAGGGTGACGCCCGGATTGGATGACCGCTGGCAGCGGGATGCCACCCGTGTCTCATCATACGCCTTGTGTGCCTCGCATCGGCAACCGCCGAGGGGTGGGTTGGCGTAACCAGCGCGCCTGACGTTCGCCGCCGCGGTAAAGGACGCTTTCTGCCTCTGGCACCGCGCATGGGGCGAATGTCAGCACGAAGCACGGTTAGGCGCGCTGGATGATTGGCATCGCCGGCCTCGCGATGCGATGGCGACCGTATCCAGGGACGACCGCGTGTCGATCGGCTCGCCAGGGCGCGACCGCCCCGGGCTTCCCCTCAACCCGGCTTCGAGTCGTCGACCGGTGACGGCCGATCCCAGCGCGCCGCGACAGCGTCGTCGTCGACACGCGCCTCGACCCAGTCGTGGCTGCCATCGTCGTAGTCCTGCCGCTTCCAGAACGGGGCGCGCGTCTTGAGCCAGTCGATCAGGAAGCTGGTCGCCTCCAGCGCCGCGGCACGGTGCGCAGCGGCGGCCAGCACCAGCACGATCGGCTCGCCGAGGCCGAGCGGCCCCACGCGGTGCACCACCGTGCAGCCTAGCAGAGCGAACCGGCTGGCGGCCTCGGCGACGATCGCCGCGATCGCGCGCTCGGTCATGCCGGGGTAGTGCTCCAGCGTCAGCGTGCGCAGGATCCGCCCGCCGCCGTCCGAGTGGGCACGCACCAGCCCCACGAAGCAGCCGATGCCGCCCACGGCCACGCCACACGAGGAGGCCAGCGCGGCCATCTCGGCACCGGCGTCGAAGGCTTCGGCCTCCACCCGGATGGTGATCATCAGCCGCCGGTCACCGGCGGGACCAGCGCCACCTCGTCCCCGTCGCCGATCGCCGCGTCCGGACCGGCAAAGACCTGGTTGACGGCGACCCGGACCACCCTGCCCCCACGGCCATCCCCGGCCTCGAACGCCGCCAGCGCCGGCTCCCGGCCACGCATCCAGTCGAGCAGGCCACCCACATCGGTCACCCCGGGCGGGAGCTCGATCGTGTCGTGGGACCGCCCGAGTCGGTCGCGCAGGACGGCCAGGTACAGCATCCGGATGCTCGCCATGCCCATCCTGTCCCGATCAGCCGCGGTTGCCGGCTACTTCGGCGTGCCCTTAACCGTCTTGACGCTGCCATCCGGGCTGATGACGGTGCTGGTGCCGTCGCCGTTCGGGATGACGATGTCGCCGCCCGCAGTGGGCGGGGCCGCATGCTGCTGGCGGAAGCTCGCCGTGGGATCGGGAACGCTGGCAGCCAGACCGCCACCGCCACGCTTCGCGCCCCCCGAGAAGCCGGTGTCGTTTAGCGGTGCGCCGTTATGGACCGACTGCTGCTCGCCCAGGCTGATGCTGGCGCCGGACTTAAGCGTGTTGGGGCCATTGCCGCCGAGGCCGCCGTTCAGATCGCCCCCGTTGCGCGCCACGTCGCTGAGCGTCGGCAGCGGCTGCGGCGGGCCGGGCCACACGTTGCCAGGCTCGGCGACGATCGGCGCCGAAGCCGGGTCCTCGCCGCGAGCGCGCAATAGGTTCTCGCTGGAGCCCAGGGTGGCGTTCGGGTTCTGGCCCGGCAAGGTTTCCGTATCTGCAAAGAAGTGGCCGAGACCGGAGCAGCCGCTCAGCAGCAGTCCGATCGCCAGCAAACCCAAGCGCCGCATCTCAGTCCCCCGTGCGGTCGCATGGACCGGTTCCCGTGAAACTGTGCCCCCAACCGGCCGCCCGGCTCAAGGGAGCCGGTACCGGAGGTTGCGGCAGCGCGGCAATCCAGACACAGATCGACTCCGTATCGTCGAGCCCGAAGCGGGGGCCAGACCAGCCGTCGACCGGCACGTCGCTGGCCAGGGCCGCGATGCCGCGATCGTCCAGGCAGAGCGGCCGCTTGCCCGGCAGCACCGCGACCGCCGCACGCACCACCTCCAGCCGCGGACCCGGACCACGGCCGAAGCCTTCCACCAGGACCAGGTCCACCGGTGCCATCCGCGCCAGCAGCCCCGGCAGATCCGGCGGCTGGTCTGGCACGGGAGCCGGAGTTTCGCGCATCAGCGCCCAGCGCTGCCCGGACACCAGCAGCACCTCCTCGGCGCCGGCATCCCGATGGCGGCGGCTGTCCTTGCCGGGCGGGTCAAGGTCCACCGCATGATGCGTATGCTTCACGGTGGACACGCGCAGGCCGCGATGGCGCAGGGCGGGGAGCAGCCGCTCCACCAGGACGGTCTTGCCGCTGCCGGACCGGCCGACGATGCCCAGCGTCCGCACCCAGGCCGCTCAGCGCGTCCGGCCGGCCGGACCCGACGACACCGGGGGCGCCACCGGCTCGGCCACGTGGCGAAGTCCGGTGACGAGGTAGTCCCAGCCGGTGACCAGCGTCAGCAGGGCGGCCAGCCACAGCATCAGCGCGCCGACCGCCCCCACCGGCAGGATGCCGAGTCCCAGCAGTCGCGCGGTGCTGTCGCCGGCCAGCAGCACGCCGAGTGCGCCCATCTGGAATCCCGTCTTCCACTTTGCCAGCCGCGTGACCGGCAGGCTGACCCGGCGGCCGGCCAGGTGCTCGCGCAGCCCGCTGACCAGGATCTCGCGCAGCAGGATCACGATCGCCGGATACAGGCTCCACAGCGGCAGCCGGCCGGATGCGGCCAGCACCATCAGCGAGGCGCCGATGAGCAGCTTGTCGGCGATCGGGTCGAGCATGCGACCGAGCTCTGAGAACTGCCGACGGGAACGGGCCAGCCGGCCGTCGAGGTAGTCGGTGATGCCGGCGGCGACGAACAGCAGGCAGGCCAGCAGATCCGCAACCGGGCGATGCGCGGCCACCAGCGCCACCAGCACGGGAATGGCGGCGATCCGCGACAGGGTCAGCAGGTTCGGCAGGTCGGTCAGCATCGGGTAAAGGTCCGGTTCTGCAGAACCGATACTAGCGCAGCAGCCGCCTTGCCGATACCGGACCGCTGCCTGCTATGCCTCGCGCCAGCCGGGATGGAAGTGGCCGTATATCGAACGTGCGGTCTCGCGGCTGATGCCGGGCGCATTCTCGAGGTCTACCAGCCCGGCCCCCTTCACGCCGCGCGCCGAGCCGAAATGGTTGAGCAGCGCCCGTTTGCGCGCCGCCCCGATGCCCGGGATCTCATCCAGCTCGCTGCGCACCAGCGCCTTGGAACGGCCGGCGCGGTGGGTGGTGATGGCGAAACGGTGCGCCTCGTCGCGCAGCCGCTGCAGGTAGTACAGCACCGGATCGCGGGGCGGCAGCTGGAACGGCGGACGGTCGCCGGTGTGGAACCATTCGCGGCCGGCGTCGCGGTCCGGGCCCTTGGCGATGGCGACCAGCTTCACGTCGTTGACCCCGAGATCGTCCAGCACTCCCCGCACCGCGGAGTACTGGCCGAGGCCGCCGTCAATCAGAAGAAGGTCGGGCCAGTCGGGGCGCGCCGAAGTCGAGCCATCGGCATCCCCGGCGGCCTCCTGGCTCGCCGCCTGCTCGCGCAGCGAACGGCCAAAGCGGCGCTCCAGCATCTCGCGCATCATGGCGAAATCGTCGCCGGGGGTGATCGCGCCGCGCATGGCGTACTTGCGATAGGCCTGCTTGGTAAAGCCCTCGGGGCCCGCCACCACCATCACGCCATACGCGTTGGTGCCCATGATATGACTGTTGTCGTAGGTCTCGATCCGGTCCGGAGGGGTCGGCAGGTCGAACAGGGTGGCCACGCCCTCCAGCAGCTTCGCCTGACCCGCACCCTCGGCCAGACGGCGCTCCAGCGCCTCGCGGGCGTTGGTGGCGGCGTGCTCGACCACCGCGCGCTTCTCGCCGCGTACCGGCACCGCGAGCTCCACCCTGCGATCCGCCTTGAGCGCCAGCGCCTCGCCGATCAGCTCCGGCTCGGCCACCGCCACGTTGAGCAGCAGCAGCGGCGGCGGCGGCTTGTCGTCATAGAACTGGGCGATGAAGGCGGACAGGATCTCGGCACCCTCCTCGCCGCGCGTGTTGGCGGGAAAGAAGGCGCGGTTGCCGTTGTTGCGGCCGCCGCGGATGAAGAACACCTGCACGCAGGCCTGGCCCGCCGCCTGGTGGATGGCGATGATGTCGGCGTCCTCGATGGAGGCCGGATTGATGACGCCGGTGCCCTGCACGTGGGTGAGGCCGCGGATGCGGTCGCGGATGGCGGCGGCCCGCTCGAATTCCATGGCCTCCGCGGCCCGCTCCATCTCGGCGGCCAACTCGCGCTGCACTGAGCCGGCCTTGCCGGACAGGAACGCACGGGCCTGACCGACCAGCCGGTCATAGCCCTCCTTGTCGATGCGGTCGACGCAGGGCGCGCAGCAGCGCTTGATCTGGTGCAGCAGGCAGGGCCGCGTGCGGGTGCTGAACACGCTGTCGGAGCAGGAGCGCAGCAGGAACACGCGCTGCATGGCGGTGACCGTCTGGTTCACCGCCCACGCCGAGGCGAACGGCCCCCAGTAACTGGTGTTCTTCCCCGGCTTGCCGCGGTGCTTGCCGATCTGGGGAAAGGCGTGGTTGTCGGTCATCACCAGCCACGGGTAGCTCTTGTCGTCGCGCAGCAGGATGTTGAAGCGCGGCTTCAGGCGCTTGATGAGGTTCGCCTCGAGCAGCAGCGCCTCTGCCTCGGTGTGGGTGGTGACGATCTCCATCGACACCGTATCGGCCACCATGCGGCGCAGCCGCTCCGGCAGCCGGTTCACCTGGGTGTAGGAATAGACCCGCTTCTTGAGGCTGCGCGCCTTGCCGACGTAGAGCGCCTCGCCCTTGGCATCGAGCATGCGGTAGACGCCGGGCGAGAGCGGCATTGTGGCAAGCGCCTGCTCGATCGCGGCCACGCCGGTCGCCTGGCGGGTCGGATCCGGCTGTGCCGCGCCCTCCACTGGGTCGAGTTCCATGGCCGCATCGGGCCCAAGGGTGGCATCGGTCTCCATCATCGCGCCAGATCTAGTGCGGGACGCGCCGCTTGCGTAGCGGGGCCTTGGAGATGGGATCGCGCGGAACCCGATCTCCGAGCGTCCGACCAGACCGCATGACCCAGAATGGATGCCCGCATCATCCATGACCACGGCAGATCCACACCTTCTGCAAATCTCGACCCAGTGACCACACCCTCACTACCGGCAGTGGAAAACCCCGTCTCCCAGCTTCTCCACCGCAGCTGTGGACAAGTCTGTGGGCGAGATGCCGGCAGGTCTGGCTGAAGCGCGTAAAACCGGGGCTTCCATCAGTTTGCCTAGTTTCTAGGCATTACCTTTAAGTCGTTGTTTATGCTGCAAGAGGATCATCATGGGTCGTCACGCCATGAACATGATCGGCCATTTCGTTGGAAACGCTGCGAGTCAATGGCGAGGAGTGGACGAAATTGAGAAGGCCACACCATCGGCCTCCCATCTAGCGATCCCGCTTTGTTCAGTTTGACAGGATCGTGACAGCCTCGGAGGGCTCGGAGCCGGCGGACGTCGCGGCCTCGGCCCGACGCAGCAGCCGCAGGAAGTTGCCGCTCCAGAACCCGGCGATCTCGTCCGCCCCGTAACCGCGGGCAAGCAGGGCTGCGGTCACCGCCGGGGTCTGGGCCGCGTTGCTCCAGCCTGCAATGGCCCCGCCGCCGTCGAAGTCCGAACTGATGCCGACATGCGCGGGCCCGATCCGGCGCACCACATGGTCGACGTGATCCACGAGGTCCTCCAGGCCCACCTCCGGGCTTGGCGTCCCGTCACGGCGGGTGCGCAGGAAGGGCGGCATGGCGGTGATCTGGATCAGCCCTCCGGTATCGCGCAACGCATCGAGCTGAACATCATGGAGGTTGCGGCGGTGGTCGCACAGCGCGCGTGCGCAGGAATGCGTCGCCACCACCGGCGTGGCCGAGACCTCCGCCGCCTGCAACATGGCATCGCGCGACAGGTGCGACACGTCCACCAGCAGGCCGACCCGGTTCATCTCGGCCACCGCCTCATGCCCCAGCGGGCTCAGGCCGCCATGCCGGGTCTCACGGTCGCCGAGGTCGCGGCGCGGGATGGCGCTGTCAGCGAGAAGGTTGTGGCCGTTGTGAGTCAGCGTCACGTAGCAGGCGCCGGCGGCACGGTAGCGGGCAATCAGCGACAGGTCGTCGCCGAACGCATAGGCGTTCTCGATCGCCGGCACGATCGCGATGGCATCCTCCGCGTGCGCCCTCTCGATCGCGCCTGCGGTGACGCAGAGGCGCGTCCGGATGCCATCGCGCGACGTGCCCATGGCAGCAATGCGCTCCAGCATGGCGAACGCCCGCGCGGCGGCGGCGGCGTGGCCGGGGGCGTCGAGTGGCCCCTGCGGGATGTAGGCGGCGAAACAGCCGGCGCGCAGGCCGCCTGCGCGCATCTTTGGCAGGTCGACGCGGCGGCTGGTGCCGTTGGCGAATGCGTCGTCACGATCCGGCCAGGGGATGTCGATGTGGCTGTCGAGCGTGAGCAGGTTGGCGTGGAGGTCGGTCATGTCGCACGCAAGACCCAGACACCCTGCTTTGGCAAGCGACCCGTCGCCTCGCCTTTCCCGGCGAGGCTGGCACACTGCCCGCCATGCGGATCGTGACCTGGAACATCAACTCGCTGCGGCTGCGGCTCGGGCTTCTCGAACGTCTTGTGGCCGAGCTATCGCCGGACGTGATCTGCCTGCAGGAGACCAAGGTGCCGGACGAGCTGTTTCCGGGGGCGGCGGCAGCCCTGCTGGGCTACCCGCATCATCTGCGCCGCGGCATGAAGTCCTACAACGGCGTGGCAATCCTATCGCGCCTGCCGCTCCTGGCGGACAACAGCGCGCCGAACTGGTGCCTGCGCGACGATCGGCGGCACGTCTGCGCCGTGCTGCAGACGCCGAGCGGCCCGGTCACGCTGCACGACTTCTACGTGCCGGCTGGCGGCGACGTCCCCGATCCGGCGCTGAACCCGAAATACGCCCATAAGCTGGCATTCGTGGACGAGGTGATCCGTCATTTCGCGGCTGTGCCGCCGCACCGGAGCGTCCTGGTCGGCGACCTCAACATCGCGCCGGGGGAGCACGACGTGTGGAGCCACCGGCAGCTGGTGGATGTGGTCAGCCATACGCCGCCGGAGGTCGAGCGCATAAACGCATGGCTGGCGACCGGCTTCGTCGATGCCATGCGCCACTTCGTTCCGGCACCCGCCAAGCTCTACAGCTGGTGGTCCTACCGCAACCGCGACTGGCGTGTGACCAACCGCGGCAGGCGTCTCGACCACGTGTGGGTCACGCCGGACCTCGTGCCGTCCCTGCGCCGCCTCGTAATCATGGAGGATGCGCGAGACTGGCCGCGGCCGTCGGATCACCTACCCGTTGCCATCGACCTTGATGTGTGATGGCCATCTCTGCGACGTGCAGTGGCGCTGATCCAATGCGCTCAATCAGCAGGGCGAACTAGGCACTGCACGTCAGGCTACTACAAGCCCGGCTTGTTGCGTGGACGTGGTACGCCACTTGCAAAACCCACTTGGAATCAGTCAGGCGGCGATGCCGCCCTCCGGATCGAGGCGATAGCCACCGCCTTCGGTCACCAGCAAGCAGGCGTTGGCCGGGTTCGGCTCGATCTTCTGACGAAGCCGATAGATGTGGGTCTCGAGGGTATGGGTCGTGACAGCGGCATTGTAGCCCCACACCTCGTTCAGCAGCACCTGGCGCGCTACCGGGCGGGTACCGGCGCGATACAGGAACTTCAGGATCGCGGCCTCCTTCTCGGTCAGCCGGATGCGCCGGTTGCGCGTCGCCTCCTGCAGCAGCTTGGCCGATGGCCGAAAGGTGTAAGGGCCGATGGTGAAGACAGCGTCCTCGCTGTTCTCGAAGATGCGCATCTGCGCCCGCAAGCGGGCCAGCAGCTCGGCGATGCGGAAGGGCTTTGCGACATAATCGTTGGCGCCGGCGTCCAGCCCGCGCACCACATCCGCCTCCTCGTCCGAGCCGGTCAGCATGATGATGGGCATGCGACGACCCTGCTTGCGCTGCTCGGCGCAGAAATCGCGGCCGTCGCCATCGGGCAGCGATACGTCCAGGATCAGCGCGTCGTAGCGGGCTGACGGCTCGCCCATGCGGCTGCCGGCCTCCGCGATCGACTCCGCCTGTTCGACCGCGAACTCGCCCTCCAGCTGCAGTTGCTCGACCAGCGCCTGTCGAAGCGCTTGGTCGTCGTCCACGACCAGAATGGGGCGTTCACCCGCCATCGAAACCCTCTTTCCACGGCAGCCTCGCCAACCGGCGGAGCCACGAATCTTACTGACCGACGGTATGGCCGATCTCGTCTCTCTTGTATCACAATGCAGTGACGCGACCGCCAAGGCAACCATCGGTAGCACGTGTTCCACAATTTTTTGTGAACATCTCCCTGGAGCATCAACCGTGACCGTCGCCGTCGTCATCGATGTTCCTTCCGACCCTGCCCTGCACATCGGCACGCTGCGCGTCGCGGTCGTGCTCGGCGCAGGTGGCATCCGTGCCCAAAAGGGCGAGGGCGATGGTGCGACCCCGTCCGGGCTGCTGACCCTCCGCCGGGTGCTCTACCGGGCCGATCGCGGGTCGGCGCCCGCGTCCGCGGTGCCGCGCGAGGCGCTGGCGCCGGACGATGGCTGGTGCGACGACCCCGGCCATCCCGACTACAACAGGATGGTCCGGTTGCCGCATCCGGCACGCCACGAGCGTCTGTGGCGCGACGATGGGCTCTACGACATCGTCGGCGTGCTGGGCTGGAACGACGATCCGGTGCGGCCCGGTCGCGGCTCGGCGATCTTCCTGCATGCGGCGCATCCGGATGGGCGGCCGACCGAAGGATGCATCGCGTTGGCCCCTGACGCGCTGCGCCAGGTGTTGGCGGCCGGGCTGACGGCGATCGACGTTCCGGGCTGACCCTCCCGCCCGGTCAACCAGACCGCTGCAGCGCCGCGGCGAAGAACCCGTCGGTGCCGTGCCGGCGCGGCGTCAGGCGCAGGAATGGCGTGTCCGCATCGAGCGCCGCTGCGGCCAGGGGCGGAGATGCCGCATCCGGAGCGCGCAGGTCGAGCGCGGCGAAGTCCGGCCGGCGCGACAGGAAGCTCGCGACCTGCTCCGCGTTCTCGGCCGCCAGGACCGAGCAGGTAGCGTAGACCAGCCGCCCGCCCGGGCGCACCAGGTCGGCGGCGGCGTCCAGGATCGCCGACTGCTTGAGGACGAGCTCGTCAAGGTCGGCTTTGACGAGGCGCAGTCGGGCATCCGGATTGCGGCGCCAGGTGCCGGTGCCGGTGCAGGGCGCGTCCACCAGCACGCGGTCGAAGCTGCCGGCGCGCCGCTTGGCCCATTTGTCGCCGGGCACGAGCAGGTGACGCTCGACGTTGTGCACCCCCGCCCGACGCAGCCGGCGCACCGCCCCATCGAGCCGTGGCCCGGACACGTCGCAGGCGACCACGTGGCCGCGGTTCTGCATCGCCATCGCGAGGGCCAGCGTCTTGCCGCCGGCACCCGCGCAGTAGTCCAGCACCCGCATCTCAGGCGCAGCGGCCACCGCCTGCACCACCAGCTGGCTGCCCTCGTCCTGGATCTCCACCAGCCCATCCCGGAACGCCCGCGTCGCCGTGATCGGCTGCCGCCCGGCCACCCGCAGGCCCCACGGCGACAGCGTCATTGGCAGCGCCTCGATGCGCTCGGCCGCGAGGGCCTCCATCGCCGCCTCGCGCGAGCCGCGCAGCAGGTTGACGCGCAGGTCCAGCGTCGCCGGCCCACTCAGCGCCCCGATCTCGGCAGCGGTTGCATCGCCGAACTGCGCCGCCAGGATCGGCAGCAGCCAATCCGGCACCTCCAGCGCCACCGCCTCCGGCATGGCCGGATGGTGAAGCGTGTGGCCCTCCAGGGCGTGCAAGATGCGGGACTCTGCCGGCTCCAGCGGGTCCGGTGCGTAGCGGCCGCCTGAAAAGGCCCGTCCCAGGCTGTCGACCGGCCGTCCCTCCAACACCAGATGCGCGGCCGCCATCAGTCTCGGCGCGGCCTCGGTGCCGGCGCGCAGCAGCCACCATTCGAGGCGACGCCAGGCGCGCAGGACCGACCAGACCAGGGCCGACACCTCGCGGCGGTCGCCGCCGCCGATGTAGCGGCGGTCGCGGAAGAAGGCGTTGGCGACCGCGTCGGCCGGACGCCGCGGGGCGGCCTCCAGGGCGAACAGGAGGTCGATGGCGGCGGCGAGGCGGGCGTTGGGGGTCATGATGCGTCCGAAGGAGAAGTCAGGGCTCTGCCCTGGACCCGCCAAGGGCCGGCGGCCCTTGGAACCCGATTTCAAGAACTGACGTCCAGAGGCTCAGCCTCTGGCCTGCTCAATCCTGCCGGTAGTTCGGCGCCTCGCGGGTGATGGCGACGTCGTGCACGTGGCTTTCCCGCAGGCCTGCGCCGGTGATGCGGCGGAACTGCGTGCGCGACTGCAGCTCGGCCACGGTGGCGCTGCCGGTGTAGCCCATGCCCGCGCGCAGGCCCCCCACCAGCTGGTGCACCACGGCCGCCATGCCGCCCTTGAAGGCGACCCGGCCCTCGATGCCCTCGGGCACCATCTTGAGCGTGTCGGTGATGTCCTGCTGGAAGTAGCGGTCGGCCGAGCCGCGCGCCATCGCGCCCAGGCTGCCCATGCCGCGATACGCCTTGTAGGAGCGGCCCTGATACAGGAACACCTCGCCCGGCGCTTCCTCTGTGCCGGCCAGCAGGCTGCCCACCATCACCACGTCGGCGCCGGCGCCGATCGCCTTGACCAGGTCGCCGGAGGTGCGGATGCCGCCGTCGGCGATCGCCGGCACGTCGTGCCCGTGGCAGGCGGCAGCGGTTTCCAGCACGGCGCTGAACTGCGGCACGCCCACGCCGGCGACGATGCGCGTGGTGCAGATGCTGCCCGGGCCGATGCCGATCTTGACCGCGTCGGCGCCGGCCTGCACCAACGCCAGCGCGCCCTCCGGCGTGGCCACGTTGCCGGCAACGATCTGCACGGCGTTGGACAAGGTCTTGATCCGCTCGACCGCGCGCAGCACCCCGTCCGAATGGCCGTGCGCGGTGTCGATCACCAGCACGTCGACGCCCGCCTCGATCAGGCAGCGGGCACGCGCCAGGCCGTCGTCGCCAACCCCGGTGGCGGCTGCGCAGCGCAGCCGGCCCATCTCGTCCTTGTTGGCGAGCGGGTGCGCCACCGCCTTGTCCATGTCCTTGACGGTGATCAGCCCGATGCAGCGCCCCTGCCCGTCCACCACCAGCAGCTTCTCGATGCGGTTGCGGTGCAGCAGCTGCCGCGCCTCGTCGGCGGTGGCGCCGCCGGTGACGGTGACCAGGTTGTCGCGGGTCATCATGTGCTCGACTCGCTCGGCCGGGTCGGTGGCGAAGCGTACGTCGCGGTTGGTCAGGATGCCGACCAGCCGGCCGCTGCCGGGCTCCACCACCGGCAGGCCGCTGACGCGGTTCCGCGCCATGATCAGGCGCACCTCGGCCAGCGTCTGCTGCGGCTGCACCGTGACCGGGTTCACCACCATCCCGCTCTCGAACCGCTTCACCCGTCGGACCTGCTCGGCCTGCTCGGCAGCGTCAAGGTTCTTGTGGATCACGCCGAGGCCACCCTGCTGTGCCATGGCGATCGCCATCGCATCCTCGGTGACGGTGTCCATCGCGGCCGAGATCAGAGGGATGTTGAGTCCGATCCGGCGCGTCAGCCGGGACCTCGTGTCGGTCGCGTTCGGCAGCACCTGCGAGTAGCCCGGAACCACCAGCACGTCGTCGAAGGCGAGCGCCTCGCGGATCCGGTCAGGACCGGCCGGTGGCATGCGTGCATCCATGGCGAACCGCTCCTGTGCGGGAGCGCCCGCCTCGGGTTCCCGACCTTTGGCAGCTCCCGATACAGCGCCGGCCCCCGCCGCGCAAGCGGAACGACGGCCACTGTCACGTCACCAAGGTACCGGATCAACCGGGTGATTGCGCGCTGGCGGCCGAGCCGGCACGCTCGGCGCATGATCCGTGCCGCTCTCCGCGCCGCCTGCCTGCTGACGCCGACCATCCTGGCAGCCGGCTGTGCCGGCGGACCAGCCGGTCCGCCGGCACCCGTGCAGCGCGCCGGCAGCCCAACCTATCGATGCCCGGGCGGACCGAGCTTCACGCAGCAGTTCGATCCGGTGACGCACCAGATCGACCTGTTCCTGGCCGCCGGAGCGGTGCATCGGCTCGACCCGGTACCGGATCCGCTGGGCGGCGTGGTGTATCAGGACGCTGACTACCAGCTGCGGCCGACCGCATCCGACCGGATGTTCGCCTTGACCGACCGTTCCACGACCGCGCGCACGGACTGCACGCATTAGATCGACAGCCTGTTTTACCCAATCTTAACGGCGTCGTTTTACCCTCAACGTTTGCCCGCAAAAGACAAGGCGCCGGACAAGGCGCATGGGGACGGCGATGGACGAACGGCGCGACTCGGAATGGCTGAGGACGCTGTCGCGCTGCCGGAGCGTCGGGTTATGGGACGCGGTGCTGCATGACGGCGATCCCCTGCACCCGCTGAGCCGTTGGACCTGGTCCGATGGGTTCCGGCGGCTGCTGGGGTTTAGCAGCCAGGCCGAGTTCCCCGACACGCTGCAATCGTGGCGCCGCAGGCTGCACCCCGAGGATCTGGCAGCGACCCTCCGCGCCTTCCGGGCGACCTGCTCTACGGGCGCCGACCTCGACGTGGCCTACCGGCTGCGTCTGCGCGACGGATCATACCACTGGTTCCGCGCCGCCGGGGGCGCCGTCCTGGATGGAAGCGGACGGGCCAGGCGGGCCTGCGGATCGCTGACCGACATCCAGGACCTCGTGCGGACCGACGGCCTACGCGGGCGGCACGATGTGGCGGCCGGCGAGGCCGAGCTCGTGCGCCTCAGCGAGCAGCGCCTCAGCGTGCTGATCCAGAACCTGTCGGAGGTGGTCCTGATCGTCGGCCGCGATCGCCGCGTGCTCTACCAGAGCCCAACGGTGGAAACGACGTGGGGCTATCCGCCCGCGGCGCTGGTGCGCTGGCCGCTGGCCGCCCTGGTGCATCCGGACGACCGCCGGGCGGCGGACGAGCTGTGGGAGCGGCTCTGCGACCAGCCCGACGCCACCGGCCGCCTGGACCTGCGGCTGAGACCTCGGCATGGCACATGGCGTCATGTCGAGCTCGTCATGACCAACCTCGCGCACAAGCCCCTGATCGGGGGCGTCGTGGTGACGGCGCGCGACATCGAGCAGCGCAAGGCATACGAGCGACAGCTGGTGCGGCAGGCGTTCTACGACACCCTGACCGGACTGCCCAACCGCGCGCTGTGCCAGGATCGGCTCGACGCGGCGGTGATGCGCGGGGGACGCATCGCGCTGCTGACCATCGACCTCGACGGCTTCAAGCTGGTCAACGACGGGCTGGGCCACATCGTGGGCGACCAGCTGCTGGTTGCGGCCGCGCAACGGCTGCTGGTCGCCTGCGGTGCGGACGATACGGTGGCGCGGCCAAGCGGCGACGAGTTCATCGTGATCCGGGATGGGCTGCCGGATGCCGCCGCCGCGACCCTGCTGGCCGATGCCGTGACCCGCGCCTTCGAGCAACCGTTCACGCTGGGTGGGCGAGACCTCACCATCACCGTCAGCGTCGGGGTTTCGGTGGGCGAGGCCGGGCAGTGCAGCGCCGACACCCTGCTGCGCAACGCCGACCTCGCCCTCTACCGTGCCAAGGCCGAAGGCAAGGGCCGCGCGGTGGTGTTCGACCCCAGCATGGACAACGATGGTCTGGCCGGCCTGGAGCTGGAGGCGGAGCTGCGCCGCGCCCTGGAACGGGGGGAGCTGCGTGTCCACTACCAGCCCATCGTCGAACTTGAGACCGGCCGCCTGCTCGAGGTGGAGGCGCTGGCACGCTGGAACCACCCGAAGCGGGGACTGCTGTCGCCGGCCGACTTCATCCCGCTGGCCGAGGCAACTGGCCTCATCATTCCGCTGGGTCGGCAGGTCTTGGTGCAGGCCTGCCGGCAGATGTCGCTGTGGCACGCCACCTACCCGTCCGACCCGCCGCTGACGCTCAGCGTCAACCTGTCGCCGCGGCAGTTCCAGCAGCCCCTGCTGGATACCGAGATCGTGACGACCCTGCGGCGAACCGGGCTGGAGCCGACATGCCTCAAGCTGGAGATCACCGAGGGCGTGGTCATGGGCGACATCGAGCGCGCGATCCCGATCCTGCAGAAGCTGAAGGCGAGCGGGGTGCAGATCGCCATCGACGATTTCGGAACCGGATATGCCTCCTTCTCCTACCTCAAGCGGCTGCCGCTCGACGTGCTGAAGATCGACCGTTCCTTCGTCAGCGGCATCGAGCGGGGCGAGGACGACCTGGCGATCGTGCGCGCGATCGTCACGATGGCCAAGTCGCTGCGGCTGTCGGTCACCGCGGAGGGCATCGAGATGCCGGCGCAGGCGGAGATCCTGACCACCCTGCGCTGCGACCGCGGTCAGGGCTACCTGTTCTCGCGGCCCGTCGAGGCCGCCGCCATCACCCGGATGATCGAGGTCCAGTGCCAACCCATCTCTGCGCTGGCGGCTTGTACCGCAGCAACCATCGGTGTGACCAGGGATCTGGCGCAGGATCAGGAGCATCCCGTCGAGGCCGCGTAGGCAGGCTGATCAATCGCGAGCCCTAGCGCGGCGGGCGATCAGGTTCGCAACCAGTCCGGTCCAGCCCGTCTGATGCGAGGCGCCGAGGCCCTTGCCGCTGTCGCCGTGGAAGTACTCGTGGAACAGGATCAGGCCCGCGAAGTGCGGGTCGGACTGCATCCTGTCGCAATCGCCGTAGATCGGCCGGCGGCCGTCCTCGCCGCGCAGGAACAGGCTGTTGAGCCGTCCGGCGATGTCGTCGGCGATGTCGCGCAGCGTGCGGAAGCGACCGGATGCGGTCGGGCATTCCACCAGGAAGTCGCGGCCGTAGTAGTCGTGGAACCGATCCAGCGCCTCCACGATCAGGAAGTTCATCGGAAACCAGATCGGGCCGCGCCAGTTCGAGTTGCCCCCGAACATCTCGGTGCGGCTTTCCCCCGGCTCGTAGGCGACGTGGATGCGGGCACCGTCATTCTCGAACACGTAGGGATTGGCGTCGTGGAAGCGTGACAGCGAGCGCACGCCATGGTCGGACAGGAACTCGTTCGGGTCCAGCACGCGCAGCAGCAGCCGCTTCATGCGGTGGCCGCGCAGCAGCGAGAGCAGCCGCCGCTCACCGATCCCGGGCTCGTCCCAACGTGCCACCAAGCCGGCCAGGTCCGGACGACGGCTCAGGAACAGGTGCAGCCGGCGGGCGAAGTTCGGCAGCTGCTTCAGCATGTCCGGCTCGAGCGTTTCCACCACGAACAACGGCGTGAGGCCGACCATCGAACGCAGCTTGAGCTCGCGCATGCTGCCGTCGGGCAGGTTCAGCACGTCGTGGAAGAACTTGTCGGTCTCGCTCCATAGCCCCACGCCGCGTTCGCCGATGTCGTTGATAGCCTGGGCGATGTAGAGGAAGTGTTCGAAGAACTTCGATGCGATGTCCTCGAACGCGTTGTCGTGCATCGCGAGTTCAAGCGCGATCCGCATCATGTTGAGCGCGAACATCGCCATCCAGGCGGTGCCGTCCGTCTGGTCGAGGTAGCCGCCGGTCGGCAGCGGACGCGAGCGGTCGAACACCCCGATGTTGTCGAGCCCCAGGAAGCCGCCCTGGAACACGTTGCGGCCTTGGTTGTCCTTGCGGTTGACCCACCATGCGAAGTTCAGCAGCAGCTTGTGGAAGATCTGCTCTAGGAAGCCGCGGTCGCCCTCCCCGGTCTGTTCCTGCTCGATCTGATACACCCGCCAGGCGGCCCAGGCCTGCACCGGCGGGTTGGCGTCGCCGAAGTTCCACTCGTAGGCCGGGATCTGCCCGTTCGGATGCATGTAGGCCTCCGACGACAGCAGCAGCAGCTGGTCCTTGGCGAACGCGCTGTCCAGCATGGCGAAGGTGACGCAGTGGAAGGCAAGGTCCCACGCCGCGAACCAGGGATATTCCCACTTGTCGGGCATGGAGATGATGTCGTCGGCGTTCATGTGCCGCCAGTCGCTGTTGCGGCCGCGCTTGCGGTTGACCGGCGGCGCCGGCAGCGTCGGGTCGCCGCGCAGCCAGCGATATACGTCGAGCGTGTAGAACTGCTTGTTCCAGATCATGCCGGCCAGCGCCTGGCGCTGCACCAGCCGGGCGTCGGCGTTGGCGATGTCCTTCTGCAGGGCGGCGTAGAACCGGTCCGCCTCGCCGCGCCGCGACTCCACGATGGCGTCGAAGCCCGCGAACGGCGGGATGATCGGCTCGCCCCGCACCAGCCGCATGCGGATGGTCCAGCTCTCGCCCGGCGCCACCATGCGCCGATGCCACGCGGCGCACTTGGTGGCCGGGCCTTCGCTGCGCACCGCCGCTTCACGTCCTTGCACGACGCGGTCGTGGAAGCCGTCCTTGTAGACCCCCTCGCCCGGATCGAGGCCCATGATGCGCGGATTGGTCTCGTTCTCGCAGAACATCACCGCGGCGTCGTTCTCGACGTGGAACGTGTAGTGGCCCAGCATGCGGTGTTCGGCCACCACGCAGCCTGCGCCATGGTTGCGCATCGAGGGCTTGGGATGGTTCTCGCGCCACGACCAGTGGTTGGCGAAGAACAATTGCGGCAGCAGGTGCAGCTCAGCCGGCTCGGGTCCGCGGTTGGTGGCGGTTACCCGCATCAGCACGTCGGCCTCGGCCGCCTTGGCGTACTCGATCACCACGTCGTGGTAACGGTCCTCGTCGAACAGGCCGGTGTCGAGCAGCTCGAACTCGCCCTCGTCGCGCGACCGGCGCCGGCTTTCCTCGACCAGCCGCTCATACGGGAACGCCGCATGCGGGTACTTGTAGAGCATGCGCAGGTAGGCGTGCGACGGCAGCGCGTCGAGGTACCAGTACAGCTCCTTGACGTCCTCGCCATGCGTGCCCTGGGGGCCGGTGAGCCCGAACAGCCGCTCCTTCAGCATCCGGTCGCGGCCATTCCACAGCGCCAGCGACAGGCACAGGCGCTGGGTCTCGTCGCTGATGCCGCCGAGCCCGTCCTCGCCCCAGCGATAGGTGTGCGACCGCGCCTGCTCGTGCGGCAGGTAACCCCACGCGTCGCCGTTCTCGCTGTAGTCCTCGCGTACCGTGCCCCATTGCCGGTCGCTGAGGTAGGGTCCCCACAGCCGCCAGTTCGACATGCCGTGGTTCTGTTCCTCGAGGCGCCGGCGTTCGGCGTCCCGGGAGCGGAAGTCCCCCTGGCGCGCGTTGATCATCGGAGCCCCCCGCTCATGCTAGCCGTCCTCCTCGAGCCGCTGTCGCCGCGCCGCCCTCAACTCGGCGCCGCGGTCCGGCCGGTATCCGGTGGCAACCACGTAGAGCTCGCTCGACTCCCGGCGGCTCGCCGGCGGCTTGGCGTGGCGCACGCTGGCGAAGGCCTGCTTCATCGGTGTGAGCATGTCCTTCTCCGAGCCGCCCTGAAACACCTTGGCGACGAAGCCGCCCCCCTCGCGCAGGATCTCCATGGCGAAGTCGAGGGCCAGCTCGGCAAGGTCGATGATGCGGATGTGGTCGGTCGCGGCGTGGCCGGTGGTGTTGGGCGCCATGTCGGACAGCACCAGGTCGGCCGGGCCGCCCAGCAGGTCCCGCAACCGCGCCGGCAGGGCGGGATCGTTGAAGTCGCCAACGACGATCTCGGCGCCGCGTACCGGCTCGACCGGCAGAAGGTCGACGCCTACCACCCGGGCGGCCCCGCGCTTGACCGCGACCTGGGCCCAGCCGCCGGGGGCGGCGCCCAGGTCGACCACCCGCATGCCAGGCCGGATCAGCCGGAAGCGGTCGTCCAGTTCGATCAGCTTGAACGCGGCCCGCGAGCGCCAGCCGCCCTTGCGCGCGGCCAGGACATAGGGGTCGTTCAGCTGCCGCGCCAGCCAATGCTGCTGCCCCGTGGTACGGCCACGTGCCGTACGCAACGCCACCGCCTTGACCCGCCCGGGGCCGGCAGCGGCGGCGTCGGCCGCAGCGGAGGCTGCACCGGGCTCCGTCACGCGGGCCTGTCCGGGCTGGCGACCGGGCACCGCCGTCTGGCCCTTGGTCCTCGCCTTGGCGCCCCGTGCCGGCCCGTCATCGGACCGGCGTCCGGGGCCGTCCGATCGCCTCACCACCGGATCGCCTGCGGCAACGCGGGCAGCATGCCGTCGGCGGCAGCGGGGCTGGGGGGAGCGCGCATCATCCGGACAGCATACCACCGTGCACACCATGCTCCGCCACTCCCATGCGGGTCGTCCGCATCCGGCGCCCCGTGGGGAACCGACCGCGCCGACACCGATTGCAAGAGACCTGCATGGATGCTACCTCCCGGTCGCTCACAGTGCGCCACCGCTTTGGGGGATAGTTTAGCGGTAGAACTTCCGACTCTGACTCGGAAAGCCTTGGTTCGAATCCAGGTCCCCCAGCCAAACTAACAGTAACGACCGCTCAGTTGTATCGGAAATACTCGGCTTCCAGTCCGCAACATGGTCTCAACTTGACCAATGCTGATCATCCGCAATGACGGATGGCGTTCCGCCGGTTCCGCAGCCGGGCACCACTGCATCCTCTCACCCAGGCGCCATTGCCGGCGGCACACATCATGAGCGCCACCGGTCTTCCCATCGGGTTCCCGCTCTTCCGGATGGCGCCGTTCCTCCGCAGGATCGCCTCCAGCCGGTGCCGCCGAGCCGGCACGCACCCCTCGACCCGACGAAGACAACAAGATCCCAGGACCACGTTCTGTCACCTTACGGGAGATGGCGGATGCGGTCGATGGACCCCTGGTCATACGGCTCCACCCTGATGACCAGGCACCGACCGCGGCTTCGATCATGCCCATGCGATGCGAGACGGATATCAGACCGTTCAAATCGATATCTGCCGATACCAGAAGGGCCTCGTTATCGTCCGATCCGTGCGCCATCCGTTCCCTGAACGAGCCGGCCGAAGCCTGTCCTGGTTTCAAAACCTGCCTGATGACGCAAGGCAACCGGATCCTTGACCGGCACGACGGCAACGTCGGCTCCGCGTCCGGGATGAAGTCGACAAGCGGCGAAACAGCCGCAACGAGAAACTCGACAGGGAGATGAACGTGACCAAATCAAGGACATCCGCGGCGGCCGTTCGGCCAAGGCGGACGCACTGCTTCAAGTATGGCCTGCTCGGGCTGACGCTGCTTCCGGCACTGACGGCGCGGCCGGCGACGGCACAGGAGGTGCAGCCCCATCCCGGGCTGCCCGCCTCATCGGTGGTCAATGCACCCGCCGGGCCGGTGCAGGGCATCGTCAACAAGGGCGTGTCCGAGTATCTCGGCATCCCCTACGCGGTGCCGCCGGTCGGGCCGCTGCGCTGGCAGCCGCCGCTTCCGTTCCCGGCCTTCTCGCAGCTCCGGCAGGCCAGGCAGTTCGGCCCCACCTGCGCCCAGATCACCACCACCGGCGTGCTCGCGAGCCCGAGCGCCAACGAGGACTGCCTGTTCGTCAACGTGTTCACGCCGAACTTCAAGGTTGAGCGGAAGCTGCCTGTCCTGGTGTTCATCCACGGCGGCGGCAACTACGACGGCGAGAGCAACGACTACGACGCCACCAAGCTCGCCCTCCAGGGCCAGGTAATCGTGGTCACCTTCAACTATCGCGTCGGCTTCCTGGGCTTCCTGGCCAACCCGGCGCTGGATGCAGAGGGTCATCCGTTCGCCAACTACGGCATCCTGGACCAGCAGCTCGTACTTCGGTGGGTGCAGCGGAACATCGCGGCCTTCGGGGGCGACACGACCCGGGTGGCGCTCGGCGGCCAGTCCGCCGGTTCCTACGACAGCGCCGCCAACGTCGTATCGCCGTTGGCGACGGGGCTGTTCAACCGCGCCATCTTCGAGAGCGTGCTGTTCGACTCGCTACCGCTGCCGGTGGCCGAGCAGCTCGGCACCGGGATCGCCGAGGCGCTCGGCTGCGGTCCGGGGGCCTCATCCGCGGTCGCGGCCTGCCTGCGCGGCAAGTCGGTGCAGGCCATCCTGGCGGTGCAGGGCACGCAGCAGGCCAACGGCCCGCTGCTCCTCCCGCTCCCGATCTCGGATGGCACGATCATCCCGGCTGCCGGCGTCTATGCCAGCTTCAGCAGCGGCAAGTTCAACCACATGCCGATCATCAGCGGCTTCACGCACGACGAGGAGAACTTCTTCGACGCGCCGCAGGTGTATTTCAGCGGCCAGCCGATCTCCACCGCCAACGTGACCACCCTGGCCCAGTCCGACTACGGCGCCAACGCGGGCACGGTGCAGGCCGCCTTCCCGACCAGCTCGTTCCCGACGCCGCAGCTGGCGGCGGACGCGATCGGCACGCCGTTCTTTGCCTGCCCGCACTTCAACATCAACAAGGTGATCTCGACCCAGGTGCCGTTCTACGCCTACCAGTTCGACGACAAGACGGCGCCGTTCTACTTTCCGCTGCTGCCGCAGTTCCAGTCGCTCGCCTACCACACCGGCGACCTGCAGTACCTGTTCCCGCTGTTCCACGGCAGCGTGAACGGCATCCCGCATCCGTTGAACCTGCAGCAGTCGATCCTATCGGACGAGCTGGTGGCGCTGTGGACCAACTTCGTCCGCACCGGCAACCCCAACTTCATCGGAAACTTCCCTTGGCCCCGCTACGACGCGAGCCAGGACGGGACCTCGTTCTACCTGTCGGAAAACATTCCCTTCCTGTCCACGGTGAAGGACAGCACGGTTTCGCAGCAGCACAGCTGCGACGTCTTCCTGCCCTTCATCAGCTTCTAAGTCAGGTCCCGTCGTCCCCGGTTCTCGATCCGGGAACGACGGTCCTCCGCCCGGTTATCCGCGCGTTCCGGACCGCCCGTGGTCGGAACGTCGCCGATGGTCGCTAGGCCGACGCATGTCCGCGCATGAACGAGTCCACGACGTCGTTGAACACGTCCGGGTTCTCGAGCTGCGGGAAATGGTTCGAGGATGGCACCGTGGCCTGCGTACCGCCGGTCGCTTGCGCGACCACACGCGCCACGGCGTCGATGGAGGCGCTCCATCCGCCGGTGACCACCAGCACCGGGATCTTGGCGGCGGCGACGGTCTCGGCCGCCCGGCGAAGCGCGGGAGGGGCCGCCATCCGGCCGCGCAGGAGCGCGCACCCGAGCCGCGTCGCGCCGGCC
>CAXUBN010000008.1:0-25517 GCA_964249255.1 uncultured Acetobacteraceae bacterium
GCCGCGGCCCTCGCTGCGGCGGGGGCGCACGTCACGCTGGCGGCGCGTAGCGGGGACGAGATCGAGGCCGCCGCATCTGCCATCGCCGCCGACGGCGGCCGGGCGGACGCCTGGCCGTTGGACGTGTCGGACCTGGACGCGGTCCGTTCCGGGATGGAGAACCGGCCGGCCTTCGACGTGCTGGTCAACAACGTCGGCATCAACCGTCCCGGACCGTTCAACGAGGTGACCGTCGCCGACTTCGACGCGGTGATGGGACTGAACCTGCGATCGGCCTTCTTCGTCGCCCAGGCGGTGACGCGCCGCCTGGTGGCCGAGCGGATGGCGGGCTCGGTCATCCACGTGTCCTCGCAGATGGGACATGTCGGCGGCCGCAACCGCACGATCTACTGCGCGTCCAAGCACGCCATCGAGGGGCTGACCAAGGCGATGGCGCTGGACCTGGCGGCGGCCGGCATCCGCGTCAACTCGATCTGCCCGACCTTCATCGAGACGCCGATGACGAAGCCCTTCTTCGCAAACGAGGCGTTCCTGGCCGACACGCTCGCCCGCATCAAGCTGGGCCGGCTCGGCCAGGTCGAGGACCTGATGGGAGCGGTCGTGTTCCTGGCCTCCGACGCGTCGGCGCTGATGACCGGATCGTCGATGGTGATCGACGGCGGCTGGACCGCGGAATAGCGCGGGCGCGGCGAGCGGGTCGCGCGCGCCTGATAGCCGGATCCTATGAAATCTCCACCACCACGCGGCCTCGGATCTTCCCGTCGAGGATGTCGGATGCGGCCGGAATCACCGCGTCCAACGGGATCGTGGTCGTCATCGCGGCGAGCCTGTCACGGTCGAGATCGCGGGCGATGCGGTCCCACGCCGTCTGGCGCAGCGCCTTCGGCGTCGTCACCGAGTTGATCCCGAGCAGGGCCACGCCGCGCAGGATAAACGGTGCGATGTGAGCCGGCAGCTCCGCGCCGCCGGCCAGGCCACAGGCGGCGACGGCACCGCCAGATCGCATCTGGGACAGGAGGTTCGCCAGCACCCCCGAGCCGACGGAGTCGATCCCGACCCCCCAGCGTTCCCTTGCCAGCGGCCGGACCGGCCCGGACAGGTCATCGCGGCCGATGACCTCCGCCGCACCCAGCCCGGCCAGGTATCCGGCCTCTGCGATACGCCCGGTGGAGGCGACGACGTGCCAGCCCGCCTTGGCGAGGAGGGCCACGGCCATCGAGCCGACGCCGCCGGCCGCCCCCGTCACCAGAGCAGGACCATTGTCCGGGGTGAGACCGTGACGTTCCAGCGCCAGAAGGCACAGCATGGCCGTGTAGCCGGCGGTGCCGACCGCCATGGCCTGTGCCGGCGTCATGCCCTTCGGCAGGGGAACGAGCCAGTCGCCCTTCACCCGCGCCATCCCGGCATACGAGCCGAAGTGGGTTTCGCCCGTGCCCCACCCGTTGAGCACGACGCCGTCCCCGGCCCGGAAGTCCGGATGTGCGGACGTTTCCACGATCCCGGCACCGTCGATACCGGGGATCATCGGGAACCGGCGCACCACTGGAGCCCTGCCGGTCAGCGCTAGGCCGTCCTTGTAGTTGAGGCTCGAGTGCGTCACCCGGATGGTGACGTCGCCCTCCATCAGGTCAGCCTGCCGGAGCGCCCGGAACGCCACCTCCTGGCCATCCTGCCGCCGCTCGATCACCAGTGCGCGGAAGGTATCCATGGCCAGCACTCCCCAATCACCGGTCCCGAACCGGATCGGTGGTTCGTGACCCCGTTCCATCAACCGAACCGGGGCCTGACGGTTGCGGCGGACGGCAGGACGGGCGGGAGCGCACGTCCTCTCGTTCACGACGGTAAGCTCGGGTTCACGCGGCCCGTTCGAACGGCCCCCGGTATCTGCTCACGATGTGGCCCGGCCTATGCGGTGGGCCTGGGCAGCGGGATGGCGGTGGTGTGCTTGATCTCCTCCATGGCGAAGGCGGAACTGACGTCGGACAGCCGCACGCTGCGGATCAGCGCCTTGTAGACGCGGTCATAGGCGGCGATGTCGGCGACCTGGATCTTCAGCAGGTAGTCGACCTCGCCGCTCATCCGGTAGAACTCCACCACCTCCGGCAGGGCCCGGACAACCGCGGCGAACTCGGCCAGCCACGTTTCCGAGTGTTCCGCGACGCGGACGGTGACGAACACCGTGACCCCGGCCCCGAGCCGGGCGGCGTCCAGCAGCGCCACCCGCCTGCGGATCACGCCCTCGGCCTCCAGCCGCTTTACGCGCTTCCAGCAGGCGTTGCTCGACAGGTGGATGCGCTCGGCCAGCTCGGCGATCGACAGCGTCGCGTCGTCCTGCAGCAGGGCCAGGAGGCGCAGGTCGTGGGCATCGACCGTGGCGGTCGCGGACAATCGGATCCTCCCATCGTAGACGAAGAATAAGGGAATATTTGGGACCCTTTCCCTCGACGACGCAATTACCGTTTGCCCATCAGGCGATGGGGATCCTCGGATGATCAATGGACTTTTCCTGCGCCACCCGCGCGCGGTCGGCGAGAGCTACCTTCAGCACCAGGGGGTCGCCCTCGGCTTCGCCTGGCAGCTGATCATCGCGGGCCTGGCCTGCCTCGTGCACGCCGTCGTCCCGGCCCTGTTCACCCGGACCGCCAGCCGGACCATCGAGCGGCTGCATGCGCGGCTGGTCCTTCACCGCATCACCGCGGCGGGCAGATCGACCACGGTCGACCACCTCACCGCATGAGTTCGTCCCTGCAGCGGCTGTCGGTCGCCGGGATGGACCGAACGACGTCCCTGGTGCCCGGGATCGTCCTCTGCCTGGCGGTGGCGCTGGCGGCCAGCCTGGTCCAGGCGGTGGAACTGCGATGGCTGCACCGGGCCTGGCTGGAAACGGTCGCGCTGTCGATCGTGCTGGGCGTGATCGTGAGGTCTACCGGCTCGTCGAGGCCTTCGTGCACGGCGGGCGTCGCATTCACAGCCAAGACCGTGCTCGAGGTCGCGGTGGTGCTGCTGGGCGCATCGGTGAGCCTCAGGCTCCTCGGCGCGTCCGGTCCCTGGCTGCTGATCGGCGTGGCCACGGCCGTTGGCCTGTCGCTGACGGGAAGCTATGGGCTCGGCCGGCTGCTCGGGCTTTCCCGCAACCAGGCGACGCTGGTGGCCTGCGCCAACTCGATCTGCGGCAACTCCGCCATCGCCGCGGTGGCACCGGTGATCGGCGCCGACGCCGCCGATGTCGCCGCCTCCGTCACCCTGACCGCCGTGCTGAGCATCGCCGTGGTGGTGGGCCTGCCCGCCCTGGCCCCGTTGCTGCACCTGTCGCCGATGCCCTACGGCGTGCTGGCGGGCCTCACCGTTTATGCCGTGCCTCAGGTGGTGGCTGCCACCGCGCCGCTGGGTGCGGTCGCCATGCAGTTCGGGGCGCTGGTGAAGCTCATGCGGGTGCTGATGCTGGCGCCGGCCGTCGCCGGGGTGGCCGCGCTGTCGCGGGCCTATCCCAACGCCGCCGCCGCCGGGATGGGGAGCTCCCGCGCGACGGGCCGCCGGCGCTGGCCGGTGCCGTGGTTCGTCGCCGGCTTCGTGCTGCTGATGGGGCTGCGGGCCGCGGGCCTGCTGGGCGATGGGCTGGCGCACGATGCCGCCCTGCTCTCCGTCTCCCTCACCGGCCTGTCGATGGCGGCGCTTGGGCTGATGGTCGACGTCCGCACGGTGGTCCGCGCCGGCTCGCGCATCGGTGTCGCCGCGGTCCTGTCCATCCTCCTGCTGGGCGGCATCGGCTGCCTGCTGATCCGGATGCTCGGGCTGACCTAGCTCACGGGCGCCGCGGGCGGGCGCCGCCCGCACGGACCGATATCCCACAGCCGGACCGAACCAGAGGCCCTCCCGGGCGGGTTTCCACATGCACCGGATAACCGCCTATCAACGGGAGCGATTTGTCGGGTTGTCGACGGTCGGGCTCGGGGGATGGGTATGGCGAAGGAGCAGGTTCGGATCGAGCGGCCGGGGACGTTCACGCGCGACGAGGCGGTGGCGATGTCGCGGCCGCAGGTCCGCGCGGGGCTGGTGGCGCTCGCGTTGCTGGTGCTGGCCGGGCTGTTCACGCTGCGGGGTTTCCTGCCGGCGCTGATCTGGGCGGTCGTGTTCGCGATCGGGCTGTGGCCGTTGTTCCAGCGCGCGGCTGGCAGGTTTCCGAAGCATCGGCACGAGCTGCTGCCGATGCTGTTCGTGGTTGCGGTGGTCCTGGTGTTCGTGATCCCGCTGCTGATGGTGGCGGTGCCGCTGGCGGAGGACGCGCATTCGGTCACGCAATGGGCAGAGCACGCGCGGCAGTCTGGCATCCCGGCGCCCGCCATCCTGCAAACGCTGCCGCATGGGCAGCAGCTGACCGCGCTGTGGCAGCAAAGGCTGGGCACCCCGGGGCAGGTATCGCAGCTCACCAGCCGCGCCATGGGGGCCGGCACGGTGCGGGTCAGCCAGGAGGTGGGCGCGGAAGCGCTGCATCGGCTGGTGCTGCTGGGCTTCATGCTGCTCACCCTGTTCTTCCTGCTGCGCGAGGCGGATGCCGTGGCCGAGCAGCTGCGGGTCGGCAGCCGGCGGCTGTTCGGGCCGGCCGGCGAGGACGTGGGTCAGCAGGTGATCAACTCGGTGCACGGCACCGTGGACGGTCTGGTGCTGGTCGGGCTCGGCGAGGGGGTGATCCTGGGCCTGTTCTACTGGGGGTTCGGCGTGCCGCACCCGACGCTGTTCGGCCTGCTCACCGCGCTGCTGGCGATGGTGCCGTTCGGGGCGGCGATCGCGTTCTGCGTGGCGGGGCTGGCGCTGCTGGCGACGGGCAAGGTGATCGGCGCCGTGGTGATCCTGGCCGTGGGCTTCATCGTCAGCTTCGTGGCCGACCACTTCGTGCGGCCGGTCCTGATCGGCGGCACGACCCGGCTGCCGTTCCTGTGGGTGCTGCTGGGCATCCTGGGCGGGGTGGAGGGGTTCGGGCTGCTGGGGCTGTTCCTGGGCCCGGCGATCATGGCGGCGCTGATCCTGCTGTGGCGGGAGTGGGTCGGCGCCCAGAAGGGGCCTATCAACCCGTCACCCGAAAAGCTGGCGCGCTGAGGGACGGATGCCGTCCATCCGCGTCTCGCCTGGCGGATGGATGGGGATAACGACGTTACCACCATGCGGAGGCGGTGGTTGCGAGATCAACATCGGCATGTGATGGTTTGAGGTCCTCAAGCGGCCGGGCTTCGACGCGCCTTCCGGCCGATACGAGATGAAAGGACCGGTGATGGATCTGGCACTCGTTCCACCGGCCGCGGAAGGCCGTTCCCCGGCGCGCGTGCTCCGTGACGATGCGGAGGCGATCGAGGCGGCCCGCGCCCTGGCGCCCATCCTCGCGGAGGGTGCGGTGGAGCGCGACCGGGACCGCATCCTGCCGCGGCGCGAGCTCGACCTGTTCTCGTCGAGCGGGTTGTGGGGCATCACCGTGCCGCGCGCCTACGGTGGCGCCGAGGCGTCGTTCGAGACCGTGTCCGAGGTGATCGCGATCATCTCCGAGGCCGATCCCTCCATCGGCCAGATCCCTCAGAATCACCTTGGCGTGGTGGAAGCGCTCCGTGTCACCGGCACCGAGGAGCAGCGGCGGCGGTACTACGCCGGCGTGCTGGAGGGCAAACGCTTCGGCAACGCCTTCTCCGAGGCCGGCAGCCGCGATGCCGGCACCTTCGACACCCTTCTCGTTCCGGATGGCGACGGATACCGCGTGAGCGGCCGCAAGTTCTACTCCACCGGCGCGCTGTTCGCGGACATCGTCCCGATCGCGGCCACCGGCCCGGACGGCAAGGTCTACCTCGCCTTCGCCGATCCCGCCTCGCCCGGCCTTGCCATCGTCGACGACTGGTCCGGCTTCGGCCAGCGCACCACCGCCAGCGGCAGCGTGACGCTGGACGACGTGTGGATCGAGGCGCGCGACGTGGTGCCGGCGCATCTCGGCTACGACCGCCCGTCCGCCAACGGGCCGGTGTCGCAGATCATCCAGGCGGCCGTCGACCTCGGCATCGCGCGCGCCGCCATCGCCGACACGATCCGCTTCGTGCGCACCCTGTCGCGGCCCTGGATCGACAGCGGGCAGGAGCGCGCGTCGGACGATCCATACACCATCGCCGCGGTCGGCGACCTGCACATCCGTCTCCACGCCGCCGAGGCGCTGCTGGCGATCGCCGGGCGCGCGGTGGACCGGGCGATCGCGGTCGCCACCGAGGACACGGTCGGCCAGGCCTCGCTCCGGGTGGCGGAGGCCAAGGTTCTGACCACCGAGATCGCCCTGCTCGCCGGCAACAGGCTGCACGAGCTCGCCGGCACGCGCTCGGCGCTGGCCGCCTACGGGCTCGACCGCCATTGGCGCAATGCCCGCACCCATACGCTGCACGATCCGGTGCGCTGGAAATACGCCCTGGTCGGCAACCACGCGTTGAACGGCGTGCTGCCGCCGCGCCACGCCTGGAACTAGCCGGGTGGGCGGCGTCGTGCCGGGCAAACGCGAGATCCTGCTCAACGCCTTCGACATGAACTGCGTCGTGCACCAGTCGCCTGGCCTGTGGCGCCACCCGCGCGACCGCGCCGACCGCTACACCGACCTGTCATACTGGACCGACCTCGCCCGTATCCTCGAGCGCGGCCGGTTCGACGCCCTGTTCCTGGCCGACGTGCTGGGCGTCTACGACGTGTATGGCGGCAACACCGACACGGCGCTGCGCGAGGGCGCCCAGGTGCCGCTGAACGACCCGACCCTGCTGGTGTCCGCCATGGCCGCCGTGACCGAACATCTGGGCTTCGGCGTCACCTGCACCCTGTCCTTCGAGCCGCCCTTCACCCATGCCCGGCGCATGTCGACGCTGGACCACCTGACGCGCGGACGGATCGGCTGGAACATCGTCACCGGCTACCTGGACAGCGCCGCACGCGGCATGTCCGGCGACGCGCGGCAGAAGAAGCACGACACCCGCTACGCCATCGCCGACGAGTACCTCGGCCTGGTCTACCGGCTATGGGAGGAAAGCTGGGAGGACGGCGCCGTGCTGCGCGACCGCGAGCGCGGCGTGTTCACCGATCCCTCGCGCGTGCACCGGATCCGGCACCGGGGCGAGCACTTCCGGCTCGACGCCATCCACCTGTCCGAACCCTCGCCGCAGCGCACGCCGGTGCTGTTCCAGGCGGGAACGTCGGGCACCGGCCGCGACTTCGCGGCACGGCATGCGGAGTGCATCTTCATGGCGGCCCCCAGCCGGGCGGTGGCGCGGAACTACGTGTCCGACATCCGGCAGCGCACGGCCGATACCGGGCGCGGCACGCACGCGATCCGTATCTTCAACCTGACCACCGCGATCGTCGGCCGCACCGATGCGGAAGCGCGGGAGAAGCATGAAGAATACCGCCGCCACGTGAGCCATGTCGGGGCCTTGGCGCTGATGTCCGGCTGGACCGGCATCGACTTCGCCGCCTACGACCTCGACGAGCCGGTCCGCTACATCCGCAACGACGCGGTCCGTTCCGCTGTCGAGAGCTTCACCACCGCCGATCCGGACCGCGTGTGGACGGTGCGCGAGGTCGCCGAATGGGTCGGCATCGGCGGCTTCGGGCCGCTGCTGATCGGCTCGGCCGCCACCGTCGCGGACCAGATGGAGGATTGGATCGCCACCACCGGCATCGACGGCTTCAACCTTGCCTACGTGGTGACGCCCGAAACCTTCGCCGACGTCGCCGACCTGCTGGTGCCGGAACTGCAGCGCCGGGGCCGCTACAAGACGGAGTACCGTCCGGGCACCCTGCGCGAGAAGCTGTTCGGGGCCGGACCACGCCTGGTGCCGCCGCATCCAGGGGCCGCCTGCCGCACGGAGCGGACGCAATGACGGTCAGGACGCATGGCGCGCACGTCATCCGCGACGACGACGAGGCGATCGCCGTCGCCCGCATGCTGGCGGACGCGTTCCGGGAGGGGGCGGCGGGCCGCGATCGCAACCGGCGCCTGCCGCATGACGAGATCGAGCGGTTCTCCGCCAGCGGGCTGTGGGCGATCACGGTGCCGCGCGAGCACGGTGGCGCGGAGGTGAACGCCGGCACCCTGGCCGAGGTCACGGCGCTGATCTCGGCCGCCGACGGCAGCCTGGGGCAGATCCCGCAGAACCACTTCTTCGTGGTGGAGGCGATCCGCCTCACCGCCACCGAGGCGCAGAAACGCCGCTGGTTCGGGCGCGTGCTGGCGGGCGAGCGCTTCGGCAACGCGCTGAGCGAGGTCGGCACCCGGGACGTGCACGACTACCGCACCACCCTGCGCCGGGAGAACGGCCGGCTGCGCCTCGACGGGCGCAAGTTCTACTCCACCGGCGCCCTGTTCGCGCACACGGTGGCGGCCCTGGCCAGGACGGAGGCTGGCCAGCTCGTGTTCGCACTGGTCGACCCCACGACGCCCGGCCTCGCGCTGCACGACGACTGGTCCGGCATCGGCCAACGCACCACCGGAAGCGGCACCACCGTGTTCGAGGACGTCACGGTCGACGAGGCCGACGTGATTCCATTCGGCGACGCGTTCGACCGCCCGACGCCGATGGGCCCGCTGGCGCAGATCCTCCACGCGGCGGTGGACATCGGCATCGGCCGGGAGGCGATCGCCGAGACGGTCGGCTTCGTGCATCGGCACGCCCGGCCCTGGATCGATGCCGATGCCCCGCGTGCCTCAGACGATCCCTACACCGTGGCGTTGGTGGGGGAGCTGGTGATCCGTCAGCATGCGGCGGACGCGCTGCTGGCGCGGGCCGGCCTGCTGGTGGACGCGGCGATGCGCGCGCCGGACGCCGAGACCGTCGCGCGTGCCTCGATCGCCGTGGCGGAGGCCAAGGCCCTGGGCACCGAGGCGGCGCTGAACGCCGCCAACCGGCTGCATGAGCTGGGCGGCACCCGCTCGGCCCTGGCCGCGCACGACCTCGATCGCCATTGGCGCAACGTCCGTACCCACACCCTCCACGATCCCGCACGCTGGAAGTACGCCGCGATCGGCAACTACCACCTGAACGGGGTCAGGCCGCCACGCCATGGCGCGTTGTGACGGATGGCCCGAGGGCTTCAGCCCCAGGTCAACGACGTGCGGCCTGCCCATAGCGGGGGGCGTTGACCTCAGGCGGTGCTGGCGGCGATGCAGGCCAGGTTGACGATCTGGTTGACCGTGGCGTCGGCGGACAGGATCTGCACCGGCCTCTGCAGCCCGACCAGGATCGGCCCGATGACCTGCGCCTCGCCAAGCCGTGGGACGAGGTGGGTGACGATGTGGGCGCTGTCGAGGCCAGGCATCACCAGCACGTTGGCGTTGCCGCTCAACCGGCAGAACGGGTAGCGGGCGCGCAACGCGGGATCCAGCGCCACCTCCGGACTGATCTCGCCCTCGAACTCGAAGTCGACGCCGCGCTCCTCGAGCAGTGCGACCGCCCGCGTCATCCGGTCGTCCGGCGCCGTTCGCGGCAGCCCAAAGGTTGCGTGGCTGCAAAGGGCCACGCGCGGCACCTGACCGAGCGTGCGGGCCTGCGCGGCGCTGGCGGTGGCGATCGCCGCCAGCTGCTCCGGGGTCGGCTCCCTGTGCACCAGGGTGTCGGCGATCAGCAGCGTCAGGCGCGGCGTCACCACCATGGACAGGCCGAACACCACGCTGTCCGGCGCCGGATCGAGCGCCCGCTGCACCGCCGACAGCGCCTGACTGGGTGCGCGGGTCAACCCGGTGATCATGCCGTCGGCGTCGCCCAGCGCCACCATGCAGGCGGCGTAGACGTTGCGGTCCTGGTTGACCATGCGCTGCACGTCGCGCTGCAGGGAACCGCGGCGTTGCAGCCGATCGAACAGGAAACCGACGTAGCGCGCGTTGTCCCGGTCGGTGAGCGCCGATAGGCGGGCATTGCGCACCTCGATCCCGTTCGGCCGTACCAGGCCGAGCCGGTCGAATACCGCCTGCACCCGGTCCTCGCGCCCGATCAGGATCGGCACCCCGTATCCCTCGGTATGGAACGAGGTCGCGGCGCGGACCATCTTCTCGTCCTCGCCCTCCGCGAACACGATCCGCTTGGGCAGGTCGCGCACGCTCTCGATGATCAGGTCTAGGGTGTTCGCCGTGGTGTCCAGCCGGCCCGCCAGCTCGCGCGCATAGCGGCGCAGGTTCTCGATCGGCCGCGCCGCCACCCCGGTCCGCATCGCCGCCTCGGCCACGGCGACCGGGATCCGGGCGATCAGGCGTGGATCGAAGGGATGCGGGATGATGTAGTCGGGACCGAACCGGAGCTGCCGCGCCGCCGCGCGATGCACCTCGTCCGGCACGTCCTCGCGCGCCAGCGCCGCCAGCGCTTCCGCCGCGGCCACCTTCATCTCCTCGTTGATGGTGCGCGCCCGCACGTCGAGCGCGCCGCGGAAGATGTACGGGAAGCCCAGGACGTTGTTGACCTGGTTGGCGTGATCCGAACGGCCCGTGGCGACGATGGCCTCGGGCGAGGCCGCGCGCGCTTCCTCGGGCGTGATCTCGGGGTCGGGATTGGCCAGGGCGAAGATGATCGGCCGCGGCGCCATGCTGCGCACCATGTCCGGCGTCAGCGCGCCCTTGCTCGACAGGCCCAGGAACACGTCGGCACCGCGTACCGCCTCCGCCAGGGTGCGCAGGGAGGTTTGGGCCGCGTGCGCCGACTTCCACTGGTTGAGGTCGGTGCGGTCGCGGTGGATCACGCCCTTGGTGTCGCAGACCAGGACGTTCTCGCGCCGCATGCCCATCGCCAGCAGCAGGTCGATGCAGGCGATCCCCGCCGCCCCTGCCCCGTTGACCACCAGGCGCGTGTCGGACAGCGTCCGCCCGGTCAGGTGACAGGCGTTGAGCAGGCCCGCCGCGGTGACGATCGCCGTGCCGTGCTGGTCGTCGTGGAACACCGGGATGTCCATCGCCTCGCGCAGCCGGCTTTCGATGACGAAGCACTCGGGCGCCTTGATGTCCTCGAGGTTGATGCCGCCGAACGACGGTTCCAGCAGGCGCACGCAGTTCACGAACGCGTCGACGTCCTCGCTGTCCACCTCGAGATCGATGCCGTCGATGTCGGCGAAGCGCTTGAACAGGGCAATCTTGCCTTCCATGACCGGCTTCGAGGCCAACGCCCCGATGTTGCCCAGTCCCAGCACCGCGGTGCCGTTTGAGATCACCGCCACCATGTTGCCGCGCGTGGTGTAGGTGTAGGCGCAGTCTGGGTCCTGGTGGATGCGGAGGCACGGCACCGCCACCCCCGGGGAATAGGCCAGCGACAGGTCACGCGCGGTGGTCAGCGGCTTGGATATCCGGGTCTCGAGCTTGCCGGGACGACCGCTCGCATGCAGCTCGAGCGCATCCTCCGCGGTGAACGCCTGCTGGTGACCGTCCGCCTGCTCAACCGTCATCGAACCACTCCCTTTGTATCCGACCGGTGTCGGGACGAGAATTACTTGAACCACGCATAGATGACGCTGCCGGACGCGTGACGGGAATACCGGACGTTTGCAATGCCGCACGGCGCCGACCCGCGGCGATCCATGTTCGGAAGGTCCGCCTCAGGCGGACATTCGCGTGGCGGAGACTGCAAGATTCCAGTCACCCATGACTGGGCACCTTCACCAGCGCCACCGCATCGAGGAGGCCAATGGCCGTGATCCATGGACCGGTGCCGCATGCGCGCCGCGCCCACACCCTTTCTTCAAGCATCCGCCTTGCCGTTGCCGTTTCACGCCCAAAACGGTGAGTGCCGGATCAAGCTTCGATCGTGTTCCGATGATCGCCGCCCTACAGATCCCAGGGAAGCGGATCACCCCTGGCCTATATCCGTCATCCGGGGGCGATCAGCATCGGCGTGTTCGGTTTGGCGGGCCGGGGTGATGGATCACCGGATTTCCGCCGGCCTGCCGGTGATCCATCATGTCGCGTCAGGCGTCGGGGCGGAAACGACCTTCCATCGCCAGCTTGGAGAGCGGCAGCCGCCCATTGGGTGACTCGAGCCGTTGCAGCGCCTCCGGAAGTGTCGCCTTGTCGCCGCGCCGGCCGATCGCGATCGCGGCCTCGACCCGGTAGCCTTCCGGCACCTGCAGCTTGGCGAAGGTGCTGTCCATGTCGAAGCCGACCATGCCGTGTGCTGCCCAGCCCAGCATCGACGCCTGCAGCGCCAGATAGGCGGCGCCGGCTCCAGCATCGAAGGAATGGCTGTAGGACGGGATCTCGCGATCCTTGCCCGGCGGCAGCAGGGTCGACTTGGACAGGACGATGATCAGGGCTCCCGCATCCTTGGCCCAGGACTTGTTCATGTCGTTCATCAGGCCGAACAGCACGTCCCAGCTCGGCGTGTCCCGCAACGCGTAGATGAAGCGCCAGGGCTGTGAGTTATAGGACGATGGCGCCCAGCGGGCCGCCTCGAAGATGGTCATCAGCTCGGCCTCCGAGATTGCCTCGCCGGTCATGGCGCGCGGTGACCACCGCTCCAGGAACTTCGGGTCGATCGGGTGGTCGGCCACCCTGCTGTTGGCTTCGCTCACGTGAATTCTCCATGACGTGCGATGCCCAGAAACTAGCATCTTAAAATGATGAACGCGATGGTCCCCGGGGTGGGCACGGGACAACCCGGCCGTGGCCATCGCGCCGATCGCAAGGGCGGTTGTTGCCGGACTGGCCACGGGGGCCCGGGACCTGTCCGGCATGAACCTCGATCAGAATGGCTTGTTGCTGGTTCCCAACAGGCGGCCCAGGGAGATGATAAGCTCGGCGCTGATCTCGAAGCCATCGCCGGGACGCTTGTTGAAGGTCGGATCACCGTAGTTGTCCGGATCGACGAAGTACTGGAGCGACGGACGGAGCGACACGATGTTGTTGAAGGACAGGTTGTAGGTCGCGTCGAACGCGAAGTTGTTCCGCGGCTGATTGGGGCCCGGACCGGCGAAGATGTCGTGGAACTTGCTCTCGAAGCCGGCCTCGACCTTGCTCAAGCGCAGGTAGTGCGTTTGGAAGCCCAGCGCGTCATAGGGACGACCGGGAACGAAGCCCACGAAGTTGACGCCGACGATCGCATCCAGGTCGAATGGCTGCGGCTTGTCGTAGGACGGATCGACCGAGCCGTAGAGGGCGATGTTCGCCGGCGGGCCGTTGAGCTTCCGCGGGCCACGCCACAGGACCTGCTGCCCATGCAGGAAGACGAAGCCGCCGCCGGGATAGTTGGCGGCGGTGAAGGCCGCCACCTCCGGAAGCGGCGACCCCTTGGTGAAGGAATAGCCGGTGCGGGTGCTGTACTCGACGCCAAGCTCGAAGTTCTCCGGATACCTCGAGTTGAAGAACTCGGTCCGCGAGCCGAGCTCGGCAAAGATCGCGGATCCCACGGCGCGAGCGGCGCCGACGGTGAAGGGCTCGTCGTCGGCCTGGAAGTCGTTGTCCGCGAACGCCGCGACCTGCACCCAGTACTTGGGCGTGAAGTGGTAGATCGCGCGTGCGCCCCAGGTCGGGAACGGCACGGACGACGAGTCGCCGACGACCTGCGCCACCGCGGAGATGTTGAAGAACGGATCAAGCGCGTTCGGCTGGAAGAAGTAGCGGAAGAAGTTGGTGCGGCCGAACTCGATCGAGAGCTTCTGGTTGAGCAGCTTCTGCTCGTAGGTGATGTAGGACGGGTAGGCCCACAGCCCCGGCAGCGCCGGCGTCGTCTGCCAGCCGGTCAGCCAGCCGCCGGTGTAGTCGGCTAGGTTGGGCTCGTCGACCCGGGCGAAGTTGAACGAGAACTGGGTATGGATGGTGCCGCCCCGGATGCCCAGGAGCTTCTCGAGGTCGAAATCGGCCGCCGGCGCGAACGAGGAGATGTCGCCCTGCACGTGCGGATGCGGGCCGGCCGTGCTGTCGAGCAGGTATCGGTTGAGATAGATTCCGTGGACGTCGATCCCGTCCCGCAGCAGCTGGTCGCCGAAGCCCGTGAACAGGCCGACCTGGGGCGGACCGGAGATCGGGGTCGGGATGCTCTGGAGCGTGTTTCCCGCCCCGGGCAGGGTGTTCGTCGCGGGGTTGGTCGAGATGCCGGTCGGGTTGGCCGAGTTGCCCGGGGCCGGGCCGATGGACGACCGGACGTTGATGTGCTCCGACGCCCCGCCATTCGCAGGCGTGCCCGCCGATGCATTGACGCCACCGGTCGAGGGCTGAAGCTGCGCCACCACCTCTGGCGACGGGTCGTTTGCGCGCGCTTGCATGGGGAGCAGGCTGCCGGTCAAGAGCGCGAGGGCGGACATGGTCCGCGCGCGGATGTACATTCGTATCCTCCGAACGATCGCTTTGCTGCGATGTTTTATATCTTGTTATAGAACTTCCGACCTTTTCGACTGGATCTTGTGGATCCAATACCGACATACCGCGGTGATTGCGGTTATATCTATCAGAAAGCCGCCTTGATGATGTCAGAGATGCTTACCGCACTTCGTCATATACATCGCCACCCCACCCTCTAAATATTATTTTACGCTTGGCCGATTGGTTGCATACGTAGTCAAAGATCTCAAGGGGACGCGGAACGATCGGGATGCACCGCCCGGGGAGTGTGCTCATGCGGCCACACCCGTCCAATCGATGGCGATGCTCCGCCTGATCGCGATGAGCGCTTGACCGCCCTCAACCCTGGGTTCGTCGAGGGCATGGCCATCGTTGGCAAAGGGCGATGCCGCCACCCGATCACGGTCCTGTGGATGACCGCCTCATCAGGGTCCACGGGTGATCCGCCTTGTCGTTGCAGGTGGCGATCCTGCCATGGCGGCGGCACCTTGCTCAGCACGCGTCTGCCAGATGGGATGAAGAACGGCTCCACACCGAACAGGGCGTGCTGCCCGGTGGCATCGGAAGAGCCCGCCTTGTTCTTCATAGAAATTGCGCTGAACATGACGGGATGAGATCGCCACCGATCGTCGTCCGCAGCGTGCTTGCCATGACTGGCCTTGCGATGCTCGCCGTGACGGGCGTCAACCCGGTCCTGGCCGGTCCCGTCGACACCCTGAGCCTGTCCTACGCGTACTACGATCCCCTCAGCCTCGTGCTGCGGGAGAAACCGTTCCTCCAGGAGGCCGTCGGCCCCCGCATGACGCTGAACTGGGTGCTGAGCCAGGGAAGCAACAAGGCGCTCGAGTTCCTGCGCGGCAACGGGATCCAGTTCGGGCAGACGGCCGGATCCGCCGCCCTGCTCGGCCGCACGAACGGGGCACCGGTTCAGGTGGTCGCCCTGACGGCGACGGCGGAATGGACCGCGCTGGTGGTCCGGCCCAACTCGGGGATCGCCAGCCTGTCCGACCTGAAGGGGAAGCGGATCGCCGCCACGCCGGGGACCGATCCCAGCATCTTCCTGCTGCGCGCGCTGAAGACGGCGGGGCTCGGCGTCGGGGACGTTACGGTGGTGCCGCTGCAGCATCCGCTGGGTCGGCAGGCGCTGGCACTTGGCCAGGTCGATGCGTGGGCCGGCCTGGACCCGTTCATGGCCGAGGCGCAGCTGCAGGATCACGACGTCCTGCTGTATCGCAACAAGGACCTGATCTCGCCCGGCACGCTTCTCGTGCGCGAGGATTTCGAGGCGGCGCATCCCGGGATCGTCCGGCAGGTGCTGCAGGCCTACGACCAGGCGCGACGCTGGGCGATCGCGAACCCCGATGCGACCGCGCAGATCCTGGCCAGGGCCTCCGGGCTGAGCCTGGACATCGCACGGCTGCAGCTCAGCCGGGTCGACTTCGCCGGCGAGGCCGTGGGACCCGCGCAGCAGGCAAGCATCCTGGCCGCCCTGCCGATCCTGAAGGCGAGCGGCAAGGTCACGACCGGCGCCGACATCGACAGGGCGGCCGAGACCCTGGTGAACACCTCCTTCACGACGGCGCTCGGCATCCGCTGACATGCCGCCGCCGCGCGGTCCCGCCCCCATGCTGGGGCTGGTGGTCCCGCTCTGCCTGCTCGGCGCCTGGCAGGTCGCGACCTCGAGCGGCGCGGTGACCGCGTCCGTGCTGCCGCCGCCGATGCGGGTGATCGCGACGCTGGGGGACATGGCGGCGACCGGGGAGATGGCGCGGGCGGTCGTTGCGACGATCGTCCGGCTTGCGATCGGCTTCGTGATCGGCGCCGCCGCCGGCACCCTGCTGGGCGGGCTGTGCGGCGGCTCCCGGCTCGGACGGAGCCTGCTGGACCCGCTGATCCAGGCCCTGCGCAGCGTCCCGTCGTTGGCCTGGGTCCCGTTGTTCATCCTGTGGCTGGGTATCTTCGACTGGTCGAAGATCACCCTGATCGCGGTGGGCGTGTTCTTTCCGATCTATCTCAACCTGATGAACGGCATCGCCGGCGTCGACCGCAAGCTGATCGAGGTGGGCACGGTGCACGGCCTGTCCCGGCTGCGGTGCCTGCTGCGGATCCAGCTCCCGGCGTCCCTTCCATCCTACGTCACCGGCCTGCGCGGCGGCCTCGGCCTCAGCTGGATGTTCGTTTCGGCGGCCGAACTGCTCGGGGCCTCGAACGGGCTCGGCTTCGTCCTGGACGACGGGGAGCAGACCGGTCGTCCCGAGCGGGTCCTGGTGGCGATCCTGTTGTTCGGGATCTGCGGCAAGCTGTCCGACCTCGCCCTCGCCTCGATCGGCAACCGCTTGATCGCCTGGCAGGACACGGCCCGCCCGTAGGATGGCGCATGCGCTGCACGTGGAGGGGCTCCGCAAGTCCCATGGGGCGATGCCCGTGCTCGGGCCGATCGACCTGCATCTCGAAGCGGGCAGCATCACCGTGATCATCGGACGCAGCGGCTGCGGCAAGACGACGCTTCTCCGCTGCCTGGGAGGCCTGGAACAACCGGACGCAGGCAGCGTCCGGGTCGGCGACGGAACGCCGCGGCGGGACAGCATCGGCTACGTGTTCCAGGAGCCGCGGCTGATGCCGTGGCTGACGGTGGCGCGCAACGTCGGCTTCGGGCTCTCCGGTCTTGCCGCCGGCGCGCGCGACGCGGCGGTCGCCACCGCCCTCGACCGCATCGGGCTGGCCGATGCCGGCAGCCTGCTGCCGAAGCAGCTGTCGGGCGGCATGGCGCAGCGCGTGGCGCTGGCCCGCGGTTTGGCGCCGGAACCGGCCGTGCTGCTTCTCGACGAGCCGTTCAGCGCGCTGGATCCCTTCACCCGCGAGCAGATGCAGGATCGCCTGCTGCGCCTGCACCGCCACTACGGCACCACGATCGTGCTGATCACCCACGACATGGACGAGGCCCTGGCGCTTGCCGACCGGATCATCGTGCTCCGAGGTCGACCCGGGTCCGTGGCCGCCGACGTGACGCCGGCTTTGGACCGTCCTCGCGACCGTCTGCACCGGGACATAACAGGGTTGAGGATGCGGCTGACGGCGCTCCTGTCGGAACGGGAGTCGTAGGTGGGGCCGGAGCATCGCACGCAGATCGCGACGCCATATCGAAGCCTCGTCGAGTTGTTAGTGGTGTGAGTCTGGCGGAACGATTGGATCTGGCGGCGCGCCTGCGTCAGCGGTTCGACGAGGTATCGCTGCCACCGTGCAGACGAAGCCATCCTTGACCCGTGTCATGCCGACACCGTGCAGCCCGGTGATCTGCGTCACCACACCGGGATCTAGATACCCGGCAGGTGACCAGATGAAGCGTCGTTCGTGACGGTCACGGACCGTCGTAGCGGACGATGCCCCCGCAGTCTGCCGCGAACGTCTGGGTATCCGGCACGCAAGCGTCGTCCCTGAAGCTCTTGGCCGTGTGATGCGACGAAACGGCATCCGACATCACCCTCGGCGAGAAGTTCTGGGCGTAGCGCGCCGGACCGTCCGTGGCCGGACCCGCACAGGCGGCCAGGGTCATCCCTGCCGCGATGACGGCGGCAAGTCCGGAGACGTGATGGCGATGCGAGACGATCTTGGTCATGACAAACCTTGTTCCGTTGTGATGAATCCGAGATTGCCCTCGTCACCGCCTCGAACTAGGCACGCTTGGTTGGACACAGCGTTCCAACCCTGGGACGATGAACCGTGGTCGAGATCCCCGAACTGCGTGCCTTCGTTCGCATTGCCGAGTTGCGTAGCATCTCCGCCTCCGCGCGCGCGCTGGACGTCCCGAAGTCGACGATCAGTCGGTCATTGATCCGGCTTGAGGAAGGGCTGGGCATCGCCCTGGTCGAGCGCTCAACGCGCAACCTGCGTTTGACCGATGCCGGCAGGCTGTTCCATGCGCATGCGCTGCGCATCCTGACCGACGTGGACGAGGCGGAAGCGGCCGTCGGCAACCTGTCCGGCGTGCCACGCGGGATCCTGCGCATCAACGCCCCCCACGCCGTCCTTCAGGGCCTGCTGGCGGCGATGCTGCCGTCCTTCCTGATGCGTTATCCCGAGGTCGACGTGGTCCTGGAGGCGGAAAGCCCCAGGACGGCCCTGCCCTCCACCGGAGCCGACATCATGATCCGGGTCGGTCCGCTGGTTGACAGCGCGATGGTCGCCCGGCGTCTGGTGACGGTCGAGCTCTGGACGTGCGCCAGCCCGGCCTACCTTGCCGCACGCGGCGTACCATCCCGTGTCGCCGACCTCGCCAAGCATGACGTCGTCGGCATGGGGGAACGCAGGATGCACTGGTTGTTCCATGACCGGGACGGGCGACCGGAGGAGGTCGAGCTGCATCCCAGGGCGGTGGTCCCCGACGTGGCCGTGACCCGGGTCGTGCTCGCCGGCGGTGCGGGTATCGGACAGCTACCGGACTTCATGGCCCGCGACGCGATCGAGCGGGGCGAGTTGACCCGCATCCTGTCGGACATGCGGCCGGCAACCGCGGATCTCCACGTCCTTTATCCAAGCCATCACGGTCTGGCGGCCAAGGTGCGGGTGTTCATCGATGCGCTGGTGGTGCGGGCCAGCCAGCGCGTCATGTTCGCCGGCGCGGCCGATGCATCGACGTCGTCAAGGAAGTGATCCCCGTCCGGATCGGTGGAGCGCCGGCGGGGTCCCCACATGTAAACTCGGCCATGTCCTTTTTTTCCTCTCCGGAACGCGACGAGCACCGTCCTGCGTCGCCTTGAGACTTTGCGCGGACGAGGACCCGAGATGTCGATGATCAGGAGATCAATCCGGTCCCGACCGTCCAGTACTAGGTCCCGGTCGACCGGGTCGGCCACCTATCCATCCACAGCCAAGGACCACAAGCGGCAACTGCGCCCGATGGTGATCAACGAACGGAAGACCGCCGCCGGCACGAGAACGGCGGGATGATGTATGATGACGCTTGAGGTCAAGGCGGCGATCACGGGCAGATTGGCTGTCGGCGACCCGCCCGGGCAGCGTGTCGCATCGCCCTCGCAACTCCCCATTGAATCATGTCGTTCGATGCCAGCCTGCTTGCCATCCTTCCCAGGGAGCCACATGCCATGCCACTCGACACCACGGGACAGTTCGGTGGCCAGCCGGGCCGCCAGCCCAGCCGCAACGTGCTGGGTGGAACGCTGCAAGCCTGCTCGACCGAGCCGCTCACCGGCTTCTTCCGGGATGGCTGCTGCAACACCGGACCGCAGGACCGCGGCAGCCACACCGTCTGCGCCGTCGTGACGGCCGAGTTCCTGCGCTTCAGCCAGACGCACGGCAACGACCTGTCCACACCCCATCCCGCGCACGGCTTCCCAGGGCTCAAGCCCGGTGACCGTTGGTGCCTGTGCGCGCCACGATGGCAGGAAGCGTTCGAAGCCGGCTGTGCGCCCCAGGTGACGCTGGAGGCAACCCACGCCGGCGCGTTGGACCATTGCGCGCTTCAAGACCTGGAGCGCCACGCCGCTCGAGACTGACGACCATTGTCTGGCATTGTCACGCCCCGGTAGGACCGTCCCGACCTACCGATAGGAGATGCGCGTCGGTAGACCGGTCAGGCCCTCGGCTAACCCTCGTCCTGAATCAGGACCGAACATCGTTGATAATCCGCCCAACCGACCATTCGCCGCGTGCGTTTCCTATCCGGTCTGACATACCGCACACCAGTACAGCACCCGCCCCGCCATCGGCTCCGCCAGCACCGGCGTCCCGCACACCCGGCATGGCCGCCCCGCCCGGTGCGCCACGTAGCAGGCATCGTCCCGATGCGCCTTGCCTGTGACACGCCGCCGGTGCGCCGGCTCGGTCGTCACGATCCGTCCGGCCTTGACCCCATCCCGCAGCAGCACCGCCAGATCCGTCCACAGCGCGTCCCACACCGCCGTCGTGATCTCGCACCCAGGGCGGTGAGGATCCACCCGCGCCCGGAACAGGATCTCAGCGCGATAGATGTTGCCGATGCCCGCCACGATGTCCTGCCGCATCAGCAGCAGCCCGATCGCCGAGCGCGACGCATGAACCTTGCCGAAGGCCCGACCCGGATCGGCATCGTCCCGCAACGGATCGTCGCCCAGCCGCCGCATCGCGACCGATTTTTCCACGGACGAGATCACCGTGCAGGCCGTAGGGCCACTCAGATCGGCCACGTTGCCGCGCGTCAGCAGCCGCAGCCGCACCAGCCCCCGAGGCTCGGGCGGAAACGCGACCTCCTCGTCCCCGGCAGCCTGCAACGCACGACGCCCGAAGCCGGCCAGCCCCGGCCCGGCAAACCGCCACATCCCATACAGCCCCAGATGGACCCGCAGCCACAGCTCGTCGGAGAACATCAGGAACATCTGCTTGCCCTGCGCTTCGGCCGCCTGCAGCACTCGGCCATCTAGCAACGCCGCCCCTTCAGCGAACCGCCCCTGCGGACTACTCGCCTCCACCGTCTTGCCGACGAACCGCGCCCTGAACGCGCCGGCAAGCCGGTGCACCGTATGTCCTTCAGGCATCCGCTTCCTTTCGCCGGGTCGCCCGATCAGACCCGGTCGCCTGGCCAGATTCCAGGCATGATGGTTGACGGCGGCTGGCCCGCCACCGCGCGCATCCACACCGGCTCCGAACGTGGAACAGCGCCTTGGGCAACGTCATCGTCGCATGGATGCAGGGCCAAACGGCGCCGGACCACCGTTCCGCAAGCTCAATCTCGGGTGGCGCAGGCTTCATGGATTGATCTCGGGATCGTCCCGCCGAGGCGGGTGGCATTCCTACCCGGCCTGCTGTCTGGTTTGAAGGCCGCGGGGGCGTCCCACGGCGATGCAGCATCGCCGCCATCCGCACCACCCTGGAGACCGACCGCATCGAGTTCACCAACGGCGACGCGCCAGACGCAAAGCTAGAAATTATTAACCTTTCGATGCGACCCTTATCCGTCATGCAGCAACATGTTTCCGGAGCAGAAATCGCCAAGTCTCATGGCGATCGCGCCTGCCGGCGATGGTTGCGACCCGTTCGGGTTGAGCTGATGTCATGATGGACATGGGAGCGACGTGATGGTGTGCCATCGCTTGGGAACATTCGGGTGGAACCTGGTACGAGACCCAGTTGCCTGATCGAACTCCGCCTTGAAGGCATGAGAGTAGGGGATCGTTCATGAGCTTGATCAGAGCCCTCAAGCTGATCGAGGGTGCCACGGGTCACATCGAAGCCGCGGGGACGCTTCGGTCCGGGGGACGCTTCTTCGTGGATGAGGTCGCCGAGGCGAAACGTGCGTTGGCCCGCGCCCTGGGGGAGTTGGATCTGACGGAGGAGCAGGAACGACAGCAGGCGGGATCAGGCTTTTGAAGCCTGACGGCTGGCACCGTTCCGCCGAGTGATATCCGGAAGCGGAGGCTGTCGCGGACGCCATAGGCGCCTTCGTCCCATGTCCCGCCGAGCTGCCCGCCTTGGAGACAACCGGTACTGGGCCACGGTGGGCGGGGTCGGCAATCCGGCAATCGAGGCACCGACCAGCGGGACCGTGCGGGAGGTCCATGCGGTGATGGCGGACAAGGCGCCAATCGACCGTTCCATGCCCGGCGCCAGTTCCGGCCGTAGCCGGCACCCATCACACCCGAAATTATGTCGGTCAGGTCTATCGGATGGCTATCCCGGCCCTCACGACATAACTCGGTTCGGGGCAGTTGGCGACGACTCACACCATGATCAGAACGGCGTCTAAGGCTGATCTTCCGGCTGCTGACGGATGCTCGTGAGCAACGCCTTGGCGGAGAGGGTGGGATTCGAACCCACGGTACGCTTGCACGCACAACGGTTTTCGAGACCGCCCCGATCGACCGCTCCGGCACCTCTCCACAGGCTCGCGGCGGCCGGTCTATAGAGTGGCCGGATCTGCAAGGCAACCGGCTTGACAGGATGAAGCGCGGGTGGGTATCTCCCGCCGTCGGCGTGCCATGCCCACAGAGGTCATGGTGCGGCCCTGCCGCGTGTCCTTCCCTTCGCGTGGCCCATCAGAAAAAGCGACTGGGGCCGATCTGATCCGCTACCCTGCGGGTGGAGCAGGCTCAAGAGATCGGAAAGCAGACACCATGTTCGCAGTGATCCGCACCGGCGGAAAGCAGTACCGCGTCAGCCCCGAGCAGGTGCTCAAGGTCGAGAAGCTCGATGCTCCGGCCGGCGGCACAGTGACCTTCACCGACGTGCTGGCGGTGGGCGGCGGCGAGAACGGCACCGTGATCGGCGCGCCCCTGGTGGCCGGCGCCAGCGTCACCGCCACCGTGATCGCCCAGGACCGGCTGGATACCATCATCATCTTCAAGAAGCGTCGCCGGCAGAACAGCCGTCGCCGCAACGGCCATCGTCAGCCGGTCACCGTGCTGCGGATCGGCGCCATCAGCGCCGCCTGATCCCCGGCACGGCAACACCAACGGCACAGGAACCCAACCCATGGCACACAAGAAGGCGGGCGGCTCGTCCCGCAACGGTCGCGACACCGCGGGACGACGCCTCGGCGTCAAGAAGTTCGGCGGCGAGAGCGTGATCGCCGGTAACATCATCATCCGCCAGCGCGGCACCAAGATGAAGCCTGGCCGCAACGTTGGGCTCGGCCGCGACCACACGATCTTCGCGCTGATCGACGGCCAGGTACGTTTTGAGACGCGGTCCGAAGGCCGCGTCCAGGTTTCGGTCGACGCGGCGGCGTCACAGGCTGCCGAGTAGCGCACTTTCCGAAACACGTCGGGACCACCGCCGTCACCCTGTCCCCGTCATCTCCCCCGGCGGCCGATCGGTCCCGCCCACCGCGGCCATCCCGCCATGAAGTTCCTTGACCAAGCCAAGATCTACGTGAAGTCGGGCGATGGCGGAGACGGCGTCATCGCCTTCCGGCGGGAGAAGTACATCGAGTTCGGGGGCCCCGATGGCGGCAATGGCGGCCGTGGGGGCGACATCGTGTTGGAGGCCGTGGCCAACCTCAACACGCTGATCGACTTTCGCTACACCCAGCATTTCCGTGCCCGCAAGGGCGGCAACGGGGCGGGCTCCGACCGCACCGGCGCCGGCGCGGATACGGTGGTGATCCCGGTGCCGATCGGCACGCAGATCCTGGACGACGACCGCGAACTGCTGCTGGCGGACCTGGATCGGCCCGGCAAGCGCATCGTGCTGTGCCGAGGCGGCGACGGCGGCCACGGCAACGCGTCGTTCAAGACCAGCACCAACCGGGCACCTCGCCGCGCCGACCCGGGCTGGCCCGGCGAGGAGCGCTGGGTCTGGCTGCGGCTCAAGCTGATCGCCGATGCCGGCCTGGTCGGGTTGCCCAACGCCGGCAAATCCACCTTTCTGTCGGTGGCCTCGGCGGCGCGGCCGAAGATCGCCGACTACCCGTTCACCACGCTGCACCCGCAGCTGGGCGTGGTGCGGCTGTCGCATTCCGAGGAATTCGTGCTGGCCGACATCCCCGGCCTGATCGAGGGGGCGCATGAAGGGGCCGGGTTGGGCGACCGCTTCCTGGGCCATGTCGAGCGCTGCGCGGTGCTGCTGCACCTGATCGACGGGACGACCGGCAACGTGGTGGAGGCCTGGCGCACCATCCGGGACGAGCTCGTCGCCTATGGCGGCGGCCTGGCCGACAAGCCCGAGATCGTCGCCATCAACAAGACCGATGCGATGACGCCGCAGCAGATCGGCACCCGCCGCCGGGCGCTGGAGCGGGCCATCGGCGGCCCGGTGCTGCTGATCTCCGCGGCGACTCAGGGGAAGGTGCCCGAAACCCTGCGCCTGCTGCAGGATCAGGTCACCGCGGTTCGCCGCAATGGCCCTGCCGGTCTTCCGCCGCGGTCGCCTCCCCGGCTCACGGCGCTGCCCAGCGATTGACGGCCGGCCTCCTCGTGGAGCCGGCGGTCCCCTCGCTCGGCCAGGCACGCCGGCTGGTGGTCAAGATCGGCAGCGCGCTGCTGGTCGATGCCGAGGCCGCCACGCTCCGGGCCGACTGGTTGGACGGGGTTGCCGCCGATATCGCCACCCTGCGTGCGGCAGGCACCGAGGTAATCGTGGTGTCGTCGGGCGCGATTGCGCTGGCCCGGCACCGGCTCGGGCTGGTGCGGCGCACCCTGCGGCTGGCCGAGAAGCAGGCCGCCGCCGCCGTCGGCCAGATCGCGCTGGCGCAATGCTGGAGCGGTGCCCTATCGGCGCACGGCCTGCTCGCCGCCCAGCTGCTGCTGACGCCGGACGACACCGAGGACCGGCGGCGTTACCTGAACGCGCGGGCCACCCTGTCCACCCTGCTGGGACTGGGCTGCGTCCCGGTCATCAACGAGAACGATACGGTGGCGACCGCCGAGATCCGGTTCGGCGACAACGACCGGCTGGCGGCGCGTGTCGCGGCGATGATCGGCGCCGACCAGCTGGTGCTGTTGTCCGATATCGACGGGCTCTACACCGCCGACCCGCGCCGGGATCCGGCCGCGCGCCACGTGCCCCTGGTGCCGCGGCTGACCGAGGCGGTCGAGGCGATGGGCGGGGCGCCGCCGCCGGGATATTCGTCGGGCGGCATGCGCACCAAGCTGCTGGCGGCCGCCATTGCCACCGAGGCCGGCTGCGCGATGGCGATCGCGTCGGGTGCCGTGCCGCATCCACTGCGCGCACTGCGCGACGGCGCGCGTTGCACCTGGTTCCTGCCGGCGGCGGATGGGCGCTCGGCGCGCAAGGACTGGATCGCCGGCGCCCTACGGCCGGCGGGCACGCTGATCGTCGACGAGGGCGCCCGACGGGCACTGGCCACCGGCGGCTCCCTGCTTCCGGCCGGGATCCGTCTGATCGAGGGGGCGTTCGAGCGCGGCGACCTGTTGCTGGTGGTGTCGGAGGCGCGGGTTGGCAGGGTACAACAGTGGCGATGCGATGCGCATCGTCGGCCGGCGCTCGGATGCGATCGAGACGGTGCTCGGTTGGCGCGGTCCCGACGAGATGATCCATCGTGACGACATGGTGACCATCACCGGGGTCGGAGGTACCGACGTCGGCTGATGGCAGCCACCAGGCCGGAGTCCGATCAGGTGGGTGGTCGCCGCAGCGTGGGCTCGGCACGGATGCGGTCTGGGGTGCGGGTCGGCGGCGGCCCGCGCGATGGCCGACGCAGGATCGGCTCGGGATCGCCGTAGGGGGACGCGGCCTGCGACCAGTCGTCGGC